>DASXXY010000063.1:0-7646 GCA_036502805.1 Gaiellales bacterium
CGTGGGACGAGCTCCCGCAGGTCGCGCCCGAGGACTTCACCGTCGCGACGATGCCCGCGCGCTTTGCCGAGCTCGGCGATCTCCACGCGGCGATCGACGACGTCGCGCACTCGCTGCAGCCGCTGCTCGACCTCTACGAGCACGATGCCGGCGAGGGCGCCACCGACATGCCCTATCCGCCGGACTACCCGAAGATGCCGGGCGAGCCGAAGCGCGTGCAGCCCTCGCGCGACCGCGACCGCCCCAAGGAGTGACGCCTACGGCGCCTGCGGCAGCCGCTTGGAGCCACGGGCCGCCGCGGGAGCCGACGGCGGCGGCACGACAGGGCCGATGTCACCGTCCGGCGCCTCGTCGAGATCGACGATCACCGGGGCGTGGTCGCTCGGGCCCTTGCCCTTGCGGGCCTGCCGGTCGACCCACGCGGCGCGCACGCGACCGGCGACCGGCGTGGACGCGAGCACGAGGTCGATGCGCATCCCGCAGTCCTGGTGGAACATCCCGGCGCGGTAGTCCCAGTAGGTGAACACCCGCTCGTCGGGCCAGCGATCGCGCACGACGTCGTGCAGCCCGAGCCCCTCGATCGCCGCCAGCGCGGCGCGCTCGGGCGCCGTCACGTGCGTCTGGCCCACGTAGGCGTCGGGATCGAAGACATCCGCATCCGTCGGCGCGATGTTCACGTCGCCGCACACGAGGGTCGCCTCGGGCCCCGCCGCGACCACGTCGCGCAGCGCCGCGAGCCACTCGAGCTTGTACGCGTAGTGATCCGAGTCGGGGGTGCGGCCGTTCGGGACGTAGACCGAGACCACCCGCACGCCGGCGCACGTCGCGGCGACCGCGCGTGCCTCCTGGTGCGGGAAGCCGGGCCCGCCGGGGAGCCCCCTGACGACGTCGTCCAGCCCGACGCGCGAGAGGATCGCCACGCCGTTCCACGCGGCCTCGCCGTGCGCCGCGATCGCGTAGCCGCGATCGTCGAGCTCGGAGCCGAAGAGCTCGGCGAGCTTGTCGTCGGCGAGCTTCGTCTCCTGCAGGCAGACGACGTCGGGCCGCCGCTCGTCCAGCCACGGCAGCAGGCGCGGCAGGCGCTGCTTGACGGAGTTCACGTTCCACGTCGCGATTCGCACGCTGGCACGTTAGCCGCGGTCGAGCGGGGCGGCGAGAGTCGCGGCCGGCGTCGAGGGTGCCCGGCGGAATCGCCTCTGATCGAGCGAGGGATGGGCGACCCCGCCGAGCCGTCTACGAGGCGGGACGCTCCGCCCGCTGACGTGATGGGACACGCGCGACCGGCGATCAGATCGGCGGGCACGCGAGGCGGGCCGGCGCCAACGCCGTCCGAACGGGTATCGACGCCCCGCCGATCTGGACGTACGCTCAGAGCATGGCGAACGACGAACCGAACCCACAGGCCTCGCTCGAGGATCGCATCTTCGACCTCGAGTTCGCGCTCGCGAACATCGGCGGCGCGCTGCTCTCGCCGGGCGCCTGGAAGACCGATCAGGCGCTGCACCAGTACCTCTACGCGGCGGCCAAGCGCGCGCTCGGCGACACGCCGTTCGGCACGGCGCTGGATGGCCGCGAGCAGCAGATCTGGAATCGCCGCGCGGCCGCGCCGGCCGTGGACCGCGTGCTCGGCGAGCTGCGCTCGGAGCTTGCGCTCTCGACCGACCGGCCTGCCTGACACGCCTTTTCCGCCTGCTCCGACGGCGTTCGGAGCACCGTCCGAAGGTCCAGTGTGGACACCCACAGGCCGCTACTAGGCTCAGACCATGACCACCGAAGAATTCGCCCTCGCGGCGGCCGAGGATCGCATCTTCACCCTCGAGCTCGCCCTCTCGAACATCGGCGGCGCGCTGCTCGCCCCGGGCAGCTGGGAGGACGACCAGCGCCTGCATCAGTACATGTACGACACGGCGCGGCGCGCGCTGGTCCGCACCGGCTTCGGCGACGCGCTCGACCAGCGCGAGCAGCAGCTCTTCGTGCGCGAGGCGACGCCGGTCGTCAACGAGCCCGCGCATCAGACCGAGCCGGTGCCGGCCCCCGCGCCGGTGGCCGTGCCGGACGTCGTCTCTCCGGTCACGCCCGAGGTCGCACCCGAGCCCGCAGCCATGACTGCCGAGACCCCGCTGCTCGCGAGCGACAACAGCGCGAGCTCGAACGGCCCGCGCGACTACGGCTGGCCGACCCAGCCCTAGTCGGACCATGCGCGCTCGATAGGGGCATCTTGCTCATGCTTCTGGGGCATCTGCCGATGCTGACGGCACACCAGAGCAGATCTTCTTGATTTAGAGGCACCCCCGTCGCAAGGCGGGTCCGCAAAGCCACGGGGCTCCCGAAGCGAGTCAGCCGGGCTACCGAATGAGTGCCACCAGTACGAGCTAATTGGTCCGTGGCGACCAAAGGAACGCGGTAAGGGCTGCTCGCCCACCAGTCAGGACGAAGATGAACGTCCCGTTCCGTCCCAGGCGATGCCGGCTGCCCGGCATCGCCTTCGTCGCGGCCTTGGCGTGCGCAGCGGCGCCCGTGACCGCCGGCGCCATGACGCCCGTCAACCTCGGTACCGCCCAGCCGTTCGTCGTGCTGGCCGGCGCCACGGCCACCAACACCGGGCCCTCCGTGCTCAACGGCGACCTCGGCGTCGCACCCGGCACCGCCCTCGTCGGCTTCGGCCTCCCGGCCGTCGTCAACGGCGCCACGAACGCGGCCAACGCCGTCGCGGCGCAGGCCCAGCTCGACCTCACGACGGCCTACGACGTGGCCGCCGGCGAGGCCGTCCTGCCCGTCAACGACCTCACGGGAACCGATCTCGGCAACCGCGTGCTGAAGCCCGGCGCCTACCGCTTCACGTCCTCGGCGCAGCTCACCGGGCCGCTCACGCTCGATGCCGAGGGCGATCCGGCCGCGCAGTTCGTGTTCGAGATCGCATCCTCGCTGACGACCGCGTCGGCGAGCTCCGTCGTGCTGCTGAACGGCGCCAACCCCTGCAACGTCTACTGGCAGGTCGGCAGCTCCGCGACGCTCGGCACGACGACGGCCTTCCAGGGCAACCTGATGGCGCTCGCGAGCATCTCGCTCAACAACGGCGCCACCGTGATCGGGCGCGTGCTGGCGCGCAACGGCCAGGTCAGCCTGATCAACAACGTGCTCGACAACACGCGCTGCAACGGCGGCACGAGCGGCTCGGGTGCGAGCTCGAGCGGCGCCGCGGGCGGCGCGGGCGGCACGGGCGGCACGGGCACCTCGGCCGCCGCGGCGCTCAAGACCCAGGCCAACCAGGTCAGCAGCCCGCGCTCCACGATCACGCGCAACGGCACGACGTCGTTCCAGCGCACGCCGCACGCGACCTGCACGTCGGGCTTCCGCGCCTCGGTGCACGGCCGCCTGATCCGCAGCGTCGCCTTCCGCGTCGACGGCAAGACGATCGAGCGGCAGGCCAAGCGGCCGTTCGCGATCTTCGTTCGCTCGCTGCCCGGGGCGCACACCGTCACGGCGCACGTGACGTTCAGGGACGCGACGAAGGCGAAGACGCTGCAGCTCGGCTACCGCGCCTGCGCGGATGCCGTGCTGACCCCCGCCAACGGCCCGTCGCAGTTCACCGGATGACGCGCCTCGCACGCATCCCGCTCGCGCTGCTGGCCGTCGCTGCGAGCGCGCTCATGCCGGCCGCGGCACTCGCCGCAGCGCCCTCCGTGCCCGTCACTCAGCCGCTCGTGATCCTGCTCGGCAATCACGTGGCCCACGCCTCGGCGAGCATCACCGCGCGCGTGATCGAGCCCGTCGCCGCACTGCGGCCGCTGACGAAGGTCCGCACCGTGCTGCCCGTGATGGGGCTCGTGACCGGCAAGGACGGGAACCGCTGGTACCACGTGAGGCTGCCCGGACGCCCGAGCGGCCACACGGGCTGGATCCTGGCCGACCAGACGATCCGCTCGTCGACCGAGTGGCGCATCGTCGTCGACGTCTCCATGCGGCACGTCGAGGTCTACCGCGACGGGCTCGCCGTGCGCGGCTTCAGCGCGGTCGTACCCAAGGCCACCACGCCCACGCCCTACGGCGAGTTCTTCGTCGAGGAGGCCGAGCGGATCGCTCCCCACGACGTCGGCGGCCCGTACGCGCTCGCGATCAGCGCGCGCTCGGACATCTTCCAGGAGTTCGAGGGCGGGCCCGGCCAGATCGCGATCCACGGTACGGACGGGCTCTCCGATCCGCTCGGCAGCGCCGCCTCCCACGGCTGCATCCGGCTCTCGCCGAGCGCCATGACGTGGCTCGCGCGACGCATCGGGGCCGGCGTGCCGGTCACCGTCGAGCGCTGAGGGCCGGAGCCGAACCCGGCGGGTGCGCCCCCGCCGTATCCTCCGCCGAATGGAACGAGACCTGCGCGAGACGCCGCTGTACCAGGAGATCGAGGCGGCGTACCGCCGTCTCGCCGAGCCGGGATTCGACCGGATCACCTCCGCGAACGACGTGCGGGCGAGCCCGGACGGTGCCACGATCGCCTTCCGCGGCGGGCGCCTCGATGCGCTCGAGGGGCAGGCGGTGGGCCGCATCTGCCTGGCCGCGGCCGACGGCTCCGGCATGCGCCAGGTCACCCACGGCCCGAACGAGGACTCCGGCCCGCGCTGGTCGCCCGACGGCCGCACGCTCACGTTCCTCTCCGATCGCGCCGTCGCCGGCAGCGCACAGCTCTACGCGCTCGAGACGGGCGTGCTCGGCGAGGCGCGCCTCCTGACGGCGGCGCCCGGCATCGTCGAGCAGCACGAGTGGTCGCCCGACGGCACGCGCATCCTGCTGCTCGTCGCGGGCCACGGCGCCGAGCAGACCGACGCGCTCGGCTCCGGCACGCTCGGCCCGCAGACGGAGGTGCCCTCCTGGGTGCCGGCCGTCGACTCGAGCGAGAACGCCGGCGAGGGCCGCCGCTCGCTCTACGTGCTCGTCGTCGCGACCGGCGAGCTGCGCCAGGCCTCCCCCGACGAGGCGAACGTCTGGGAGGCCGCGTGGTGCGGCGACGACGGCATCGTCGCGATCGTCTCGGAGGGCGCGGGCGAGGGCGCGTGGTACGGCTCCGAGCTCGCCCACATCGACCCCGCAGCGCGCACGGCGCGCCCGCTCCGCGCCACCGACGTCCAGCTCGGCTGGGTCTCGGGCGCGCCCGGTGGCGGCTGCGCGGCGGTCGTCGAGGCGGTCTGCAGCGATCGCGTGATCGTCGCCGGCGACCTGCTGCTGATCGATCCCGCATCCGGCGCGGCGCGCACTGTCGACACGCTCGGCGTCGACGTCAGCTGGACGGCCTGGCGCGACGACGAGCGCCTGCTCGCGATCGGCGTGCGCGGCCTCGAGCCCGTCGCGCTGGCGGTCGACGCCGCGAGCGGAACGGCCGGCGAGCTCTGGATCGGCACCGGCTCCTGCGGCGGCGGGCACTATCCGGCCGCCGCTCCCGTCGGCACGGGCTCCGCGTTCGCCGCGGTCGTCGAGGCCTGGGACACGGCGCAGTCCGTCGTCGTGATCGACGGCGCGACGACCGTCACGGCCGCCGATCTCGCGACGCCCGGCACCGCCGCGCGGCGCGAGTCGATCGGCGACCGCCGGCGCGTGCGCTGGACGGCGCCCGACGGCCGCGAGATCGAGGGCATCGTCACGCTGCCGTCCGGCGAGGGCCCGTTCGCGACGGTCCTGCACGTCCACGGCGGCCCGATCTGGGCCTTCCAGGACACGCAGCCGTCCGACAGCGTGCTGGCGCTCGTCGCGCACGGCTACGCCATCTTCGAGCCGAACTCGCGCGGATCGACGGGCCGCGGTCAGGAGTTCGCCTCGCTCGTCGTGCACGACATGGGCGGCGGCGACACCGGCGACATGCTCTCCGGGCTCGACCACCTCGTGGCCGAGGGCCTGGCCGATCCCGAGCGCCTCGGCATCATGGGCCTGAGCTACGGCGGCTTCATGGCGTCGTGGCTGCCGAGCCAGGACGGCCGCTTCAAGGCCGCGGTCGCCATGTCGCCCTGCACCGACTGGTACAGCGAGCGCTACGGCAGCAACCTCGGCGCCTGGGTCGGCGACTTCCTGGACGGCGAGCCGAAGCCCGCGGGCGGTCAGTACTACGATCGCAGCCCGGTGCTGTTCGTGGCCCGGAATCGCACCCCCACGCTGCTCACGGCGGGCCACAACGACCGCGCGACGCCGCCCGGACAGGCGATCGAGCTGCACAACGCGCTCGTCGAGCAGGGCGTTCCGACGGACGTCGCGATCTATCCGGAGGAGGGCCACGGCGTGCACTCCTTCCCGGCGCTGATCGACCTCACGACGCGCGTCGTGGCCTGGTTCCAGCGCCACATGCCCGTTCGCGCCTGACGCCTTTTCATACGAACATACGTTCGCTATGCTGCCGGCATGCAACCCGATGGCAACGCGCTCCGGTGGTCGCTCGCCGGCACCGATCCGCAGGGCTCGCTGCTCGACGACGCCGTCGATCCGACGCGCGAGCTACGCGAGGTCGAGTACCTGCATGTCCGCGCACGCACGATCATCAGCGAGGTCCCGCGCGCGTCGCGCATGCCGTTCCGCTTCACGATCAACCCCTACCGCGGCTGCAGCCACGCCTGCACGTACTGCTTCGCGCGACCGACGCACGAGTACCTCGGCCTCGACGGCGGCGACGACTTCGAGCGCCGCATCGTCGTCAAGATCAACGCGGTCGAGCGGCTCGCCGCCGAGCTCGCCCGGCCGAGCTGGCGCGGCGAGCACATCGCGATGGGGACGAACACCGATCCCTACCAGCAGTGCGAAGGCCGCTACCGCCTCACGCGTGGCATCCTCGAGCAGCTCGGGGCCGCGCGCAATCCGTTCTCCATCCTCACGAAGTCGACGATGGTGCAGCGCGACACCGACGTGCTGCTGGCCGCGGCCGAGCGCACGAGCGTGCGCGTGAACTTCTCGATCGGCACGCTCGACGAGGAGGTCTGGCGCATCAGCGAGCCCGGCACGCCGCCGCCCTGGAAGCGCGTCGAGGCGCTCGCGCGGCTGACCGAGGCGGGCATCGAGTGCGGCGTCCTCGTGGCGCCCATCCTCCCGGGCCTCTCGGACGGCGACGAGCAGCTGTCCGCGGTCGTACGCGCGTGCATCGATGCCGGCGCCGTCTCGATCTCGAGCATCGGCCTGCACCTGCGACCGGGCGTGCGCGAGCTCTTCATGCCCTGGCTCGCGCGGACGCGACCCGACCTCGTGCCGCGCTACCAGGAGCTCTACGGCGCGCGCAACGGCTACCTCCCGCGCGCCGAGGCCGAGCAGCTCGGCGTCCGCGTGCGGGCGCTGATCGCGCAGCACGGCGGCTGTGCGCGCAGCCCGCTGCTCGCACGCGGGACGATCGCCGAGGTGCCGCCGCCGGCAGCGGCGCCCGCGGAGCCGTACACGCAGCTTCGACTCGTCGGCTGAGCGTGCTGCCAGCGGGCTACGCTACCCAGCGCATGCCGCTCCAGAACCGCGTCACGCCGTTCTCCGAGCTCGTCGCGGATCCGGCGCGCGGGCTGCTCTACGGCAACCGCGGGTGCATGCACGACGCGAGCGGGCGCATCCGCAGCCGCTACGCCACGCGGCGCTGGATCGCGTGCCAGCTCGAGTTCCGCGGCTGGGATCGCGGACCGAAGCTGCAGCCGGGCAGG
>DASXXY010000064.1:0-4020 GCA_036502805.1 Gaiellales bacterium
CGGCGCTCGAGCAGCGACGTGTAGTAGCGGTAGCCGGCCGTCGTCGGGACGCGGCCGGCGGAGGTGTGCGGGTGGCCGAGCATGCCGAGCGCCTCGAGCTCGGAGAGCTCGTGCCGCACGGTCGACGGCGAGGCGACGATCGCGCCGCGCTCGACGAGCGTGCGCGAGCCGATCGGCACGCCGGCCTCGATGTAGGCCTCGACGACGCGCAGGAGCAGCGCTTCCTGGCGCGGGGAGAGCGGTCGGTCGAGGGGGTTCACGCGATCACGCTGGCGACGACGTCGTTCGCGAGCAGGCGCCCGCGCGGAGTCAGCCTCAGGCTACCGGGCGCCGGCTCGAGGAGCCCGAGCGACGCCATGCGCGCGAGCCCCTCCGGGTCGATCGCGTGTTCCAATCCGGCCGTCGCGAGCGGCACGTCGAGCCGCAGCCCGAGCAGCAGCCGCTCGCGGGCGCGCTCCTCGGCGGTGAGCTGCTCGCACGAGCGCGGCGGCGCCTCGCCGCCCTCGAGCGCCGTCACGAAGCCCATCAGCGAGGGGCGGTTGGTGCGCCGCTCGAGCCCGATCGTCGAGACCGCGCCGATGCCGATGCCGAGGTAGTCGCGGCCCGTCCAGTAGGCCAGGTTGTGCTCGGCACGGCGGTCGTCGCGGCAGAAGTTCGCCGTCTCGTACCAGCGGTAGCCGGCCGCACTGAGCGTCGCGATGACGTGCTCGTAGTGATCCTCGAGCAGCTCGGCCTGGCGCGCGAGCCCGGCGCCGTGGCGGTGCGTGAAGCGCGTGCCCGGCTTGGCCTCGAGCTCGTAGCAGGAGAGGTGCTCCGGGGCGAGCGCGAGCGCCTCGGCGAGGTCGCGGTCGAGCTCGGCGCGGCCCTGGCCGGGCACGCCGAAGAGCAGATCGAGCGAGAGGTTCCCGACGCCCGCGGCGCGCAGGCGATGCGCCGCGGCGCGCACCGACTCCGGCGTCGCACGCCGCTCGAGTACCTGCAGCTGCGCGTCGCCGAACGACTGCGCGCCGAGCGAGACGCGCACGCCGCGCGCGCCGAGGACGGCGGCGAGCGCGTCGTCGACGGTCTCGGGATTCGCCTCGACGGTCACCTCGGGCGCGGCCGGCAGGCCGTCGAGCAGGCGGCCGAGCAGGTCGGCGCCGAGCAGCGTCGGCGTGCCGCCGCCGATGAACACGGTCGCGAGCCCGGGCGCGAGCAGCGCGCGCTCCTGCTCGAGCTCGGCGAGCACGGCCGCGACGTAGCGCTCGTGCAGGTCGGCGTGCCCGGTCACCGTGACGAAGTCGCAGTAGCCGCAGCGGTGGGCACAGAACGGCACGTGCACGTAGAGGTGGCGGATCATGCGGGCGCGCCGCCGCGGCGCGTGAGCTGCGCGGCCGAGGCGCGCGCCGCCTCGGCGAGCGCCGCAGCGCGCCCGGCGCCGCGGCCGAGCGCGAGCGTGAGCGCGGCCATGAAGACGTCGCCGGCGCCGTAGGCGTCGACGATCGGCGCGCTCGGGGCGACCGCCTCCCAGCGGCCCTCGCTGCCGTCGTCCGCGAGGTAGTGGCCGCCGCGCGCCCCGTCCGTCCACACGCACAGGCGCGGGCGGACGGGCAGGTCGGCGAGCCCGTACTGCTCGCCGCGATCGTTCGCCGAGCCCGCCAGCACGTCCACCTGCATGCCGCTCGCGATCACGCTCGCGAGCCGGCGGGCCGTCACGACGAGCACGCGCGCCGCGCGCGCGGCGACGACCGTGCGTGCGTCGTCGCCGGTGTAGAAGACGCCGTCGAACTGCGCGAGCTCGTCCCAGCCGAGCGGATCCTCGAGCCGCGGACTGTCGTTCGGGCCGTGCACGAAGATCGTGCGCTCGCCTGCGGGATCCGAGATCGTCGTCACGCGGTTCTGCGGGTGCGGGCGCCGCAGGGCGCGCACGTCGCAGCCGTCGCTGCGCAGGATGCGCTCGCTCTCGTCCGCCGCGTGATCGTCGCCGAGCGCCGTGAAGAACGTCGTCTCGGCGCCGAGCGCCGGCAGCGCGCGCGCCGCGACGCCGCCGCCGCCCCCGGGCTCCTCGTAGCTGTCGTGGAGCTGCACGATCTCGCCGCTCTCGACGGGTACGTGCGAGCGCGCCTGGAGCACCCACTCGACGTGCCCGATGACCGCGATCCGGGTCACGGGCTACTTCGGCCTGGCGCCCTCGCCGTCGAGCGAGAGCACCGCGAGGAAGGCCTCCTGTGGCACCTCGACCGTGCCCACGATCTTCATGCGCTTCTTGCCCTTCTTCTGCTTCTCGAGCAGCTTGCGCTTGCGCGTTACGTCGCCGCCGTAGCACTTCGCGAGCACGTCCTTGCGCTTCGCCTTGACGGTCTCGCGCGAGATCACGCGCGAGCCGATCGAGGCCTGGATCGGCACGTCGAAGAGCTGGCGCGGGATGACGGTGCGCAGGCGCTCGACGAGCGCCTTGCCGGCCGCGTAGGCGCGGTCGCGGTGGACGACGAGGCTGAGCGCGTCGACGGCGTCGCCGTTGAGCAGGATGTCGAGCTTGACGAGGTTCGAGGCGCGGTAGCCCGAGAGCTCGTAGTCGAACGAGGCGTAGCCCTTCGTGCGGCTCTTGAGCTGGTCGTAGAAGTCGAGCACGATCTCGGCCAGCGGCAGCTGGTAGATGACCTGCACGCGCGTCTGCGAGAGGTACTCCATGTGGTCGAACTCGCCACGCCGCTCCTGGGCCAGCTCCATGACGGTGCCGACGTACTCCTTGGGCACGATCAGCGAGGCCTTGACGTAGGGCTCGTGCGTCTCCTCGATGCTGTTCGCGTCCGGCATCTGCGACGGGTTGTGCACCTCGACCAGGCCGCTCTGCGTGAGCACCTCGTAGGCCACGTTGGGCGTCGTCACGAGCAGGTCGAGGTCGAACTCGCGCTCCAGCCGCTCGCGCACGACGTCCATGTGCAGGAGGCCGAGGAAGCCGCAGCGGAAGCCGAAGCCGAGCGCCTGGCTCGTCTCGGCCTCGTAGACCAGCGAGGCGTCGTTGAGGCGCAGGCGGTCGAGCGCGTCGCGCAGGTCCTGGTAGCCGTCGGCGTCGGTCGGGAAGAGCCCGGCGAAGACCATCGGCTTGACCTCGAGGTAGCCCGGCAGCGGCTCGGTCGCGCCACCGCGGACGTGCGTGAACGTGTCACCGACGCGCACCTCGGAGACGTCCTTGATGCCCGTGACGATGAAGCCCACCTCACCCGCCTCGAGCTTCGGGATCGGCTGCAGGCTCGGCGTCATGACGCCGATCTCCTCGATCTGCATGCGCACCTTGCTCTGCAGCCCGATGATCTCGTCGCCGGCCTTGAGCGAGCCGTCCACGACGCGCACGAACGCGATCACGCCGCGGTACTGGTCGTAGGTCGAGTCGAAGACGAGCGCGCGGGCCGGCGCGTCGAGCACGCCCGCGGGCGGCGGGATGCGCTCGCACACCGCGTCGAGCACCTCCCCGACGCCGACGCCCGTCTTGGCCGAGATGCGCAGCACGTCGTCCACGCTGCCGCCGAGGAAGTCGACGACCTGGCGCGAGACCTCCTCGGGATCGGCCGCGGGGAGGTCGATCTTGTTCAGCACCGGCACGATCTCGAGATCGTTGTCGAGCGCGAGGTGGGCGTTCGCGAGCGTCTGCGCCTCGAGGCCCTGCGCGGCGTCGACGACGAGGATGGCGCCCTCGCACGCGGCCAGCGAGCGCGAGACCTCGTAGCTGAAGTCGACGTGCCCGGGCGTGTCGATGAGGTTGAGCTCGTAGACCTCGCCCTGATACGTCCAGGGGACGCGCACCGCCTGGGCCTTGATCGTGATCCCGCGCTCGCGCTCGAGATCCATCGAGTCGAGCATCTGGGCGCGCATGTCGCGCTCGGCGACGGCCCCGCTGAGCTGCAGGATGCGATCGGCGAGCGTCGACTTGCCATGGTCGATGTGCGCGATGATCGAGAAGTTGCGGATGTTTTGCATGGATGCGGGTACGGATGGTGGCCATCGCCCGCCGGATGGGAGGGCCGGCGCCGGTGCGCCGGA
>DASXXY010000065.1:0-2419 GCA_036502805.1 Gaiellales bacterium
CCGGACGTCGGTCGAGCGGCCCGACTTCGACGCCGACGTGAACGTGCTCGGCACGGCGCGCATCCTCGAGGCCGCGCGCCGCCACGACGCCAAGATCGTGTTCTCGTCCACCGGCGGCGCGATCTACGGCGAGTGCGACGGCCCGGCCACCGAGGATGCGGCGCGACGGCCCCTGGCGCCGTACGGGGCCTCGAAGCTCTGCGGCGAGGAGTACCTCGCCACGTGGAACCGGCTGTACGGCACGCGCCACGTGTCGCTCCGCTTCGGCAACGTCTACGGTCCGCGCCAGGAGCCGCACGGCGAGGCGGGCGTCGTGTCCATCTTCATGGGGCTGCTGCGCGACGGCGGGACGCCGAAGATCTACGGCGACGGCAGCCAGACGCGCGACTACGTCTTCGTGCGCGACGTCGTGCTGGCGATGCTCGCGGCGCAGGGACACGACGCCGGCGGGATCTACAACATCGGCACCGGCGCGGAGACATCGGTGCTCGAGCTCTACGACGCGATCCAAGGGACGAGCGGCATCGCTCGGGCAGCGGAGCATGCGCCGGCGCGGCTCGGCGAGCTCCAGCGCAGCGTGCTCGACCCGTCGCTCGCGGAGCGCGAGCTCGGGTGGCGCGCGGAGATCGATCTCTCCGCTGGGCTCGCGCAGACGTGGGACTGGGTCAACTCCTAGAAGGAGCACGGCGCGGTCCGACGAATCGGTTCGGGCTGTGGAGCACGCAAATCCCCTTCCGAGCGCCTTCCCGTGGCGCACCGCGACCGTGGTCGTCGGCGTCGTCGCAGCGATCGAGCTCGTCGCGCTGATCGGCATCGGCGCGACGCGCCTCGCAGGGCCGCTGCGCACGCACACGGCGGTTCCCGCAACGCACGTCAAAGCCGCTGCCCCTCCGCAACATCACGTCCGCACGGTCGCCTCGATACCGGCGCACCCGGTGCGCCTGCGCGCGAAGCTCTCGGTGCTCGTCCTCAACGGAAACGGCGTCAATGGCGCGGCGGGATCCGAGGCGACCAGCCTGCAGACGCTCGGCTACGGCGGCTCGCGCTCCGAAGACGCGCCGCGCCACGACTACGCGCGCTCGATGGTGCTCTACGTCCCCGGCTTCGTGCAGGAGGCGCGGCGGCTCGCACGCGACACGCACGTCGGCATCGTCGCCCCGATCGACGGCATTCGCACCGCCGACCTCAAGGGGTCGAAGCTCGTGGTCGTCCTCGGGGGCAGCTAGGCGGCCAGACGCGCAGCACCTTGTGGCGCGCCTGGTCGAGGGCTCCGCAGGGCGTCCCCGCCGGGCCGAAACGGTCATACTGCCAGGCCTTCGAGTACGCGTCGTACGCCGGCTTCCAGGCGCCGTGCCCCCAGTAGAAGTCGCCGAGCGCGAACCACACCTCGCTCGACTGGGGCTCCAGCGAGACTGCTTTCCGGTAGAGATCTTGCGCCTTCAGCGGAGCGTCGTCCTCGAACGCCGCCCAGTCGAGGAGCGCGCTCGTCGACAGTGGATCCCACGAATGCGCCCGCTTCGCGTGCGCGATCGCGTCGGGCAGGTCGCTCCTCCCGAGGGCGCTCGTCGCGCTGTCGAGCTCGCGTTGGGCAAGCCAGGGCGCCGCGAGCGAATAAAACGCGCCGAGCGCAAAGACGACCCCGGCCGCGGCGAGCAGCGGCCGGCGCGCAACCGCCGTGCGAGGGCTCGGCGCGGCACGTCCGGCGAGAGCACCCGTGACGAGCAGCAACGGCCCGCAGGTTGCGACGAAGTTCCAGTCCATGTCCACCGCCGTGTGCGCGGCGAACGCGGCGACCCCGATGGCGAGGGCCGTGACGGCGGCGCGTTCGGCGCCTGCGGCGCGGCGGCGCGCGCGGACGATCGCGCCGGCGGCTGCGACGGCGGCAGCGACATAGAGAAGGAAGCCGACGACGCCGAGCTCGCCGAGGAACTGGAGCGGCGTCGAGTGCGGCTCGTCCGTCGTGATGGGGCTCTTCCGCATCCGCAGGTCGATGACCTTGAACGTGCCGGCGCCCGTGCCGCCGAAGGGATGCGCCGTGAAGGCGTGCCACTCCTCGCCCCACCAGCGCCAGCGGTTGCTCGAGCTCGCGCTGCCGAGGCGGTTCTTGGTCGAGCCGATCTGACTGGACACCGGGTTCGTGAACTCGTGCCAGATCCGGCCGGCGAAGGCGATGCTCAGCGCGACACCGATCAGGGCGAGCGCGAGGGCCGCGAGGCCGGCGGCCCGCTCGAGCCTACGCCGGCGCTCTGGGGCCAGCGGCCGGCGCGCCTCGAGGCCGCCGAGCACACGGGCCGCGGCGAAGACGAGCGCGGCACCGCCGAGCAGGACGAGCGCAAAGATCCAGCCGTCGTGGACGCGCGTCGAGCGTGGCTCGCCGTCGTTCGTGATCCCGGGCAGTGCGAGCGCGATGCCGAACGCG
>DASXXY010000066.1:0-10382 GCA_036502805.1 Gaiellales bacterium
AGGACGGCCCCTCGCCGTGGCCGATGTGGGCCTCGCCGTGCCTGCGCGCATAGTCGCTCGGCTCGCCGTGGAACACGAGCAGCATCAGCCGGAACGTGTACAGCGCGGTCACGAAGGCGCCGACGAGGCCGAGGCCCCAGACGGTGTAGCCGACCCACGTGCCGCGCGCGAGCGCGTCGGCGAGGACCTGATCCTTCGAGAAGAAGCCCGAGAACGGCGGCACGCCGGCGAGCGCGAGCGAGCCGATCCACATCAGCGCCGTCGTGTACGGCAGGTAGCGGCTGAGGCCGCCCATCTTGCGGATGTCCTGCTCGTCGTGCAGCGCGTGGATGACGACGCCGGCGCCGAGGAACAGGAGCGCCTTGAAGAACGCGTGCGTGACGAGGTGGAACATGCCGGCCGAGTAGGCGCCGATGCCGACGCCGCAGAACATGTAGCCGATCTGCGACATCGTCGAGTACGCGATCACGCGCTTGATGTCGGTCTGCACGAGCGCGATCAGCCCGGCCACCGTGAGCGTGGCGACGCCGATCAGCGCGACGAGGTCGGAGACGTCGGGCGCGAGGCCGTAGAGCGGCCACATGCGCGCGACGAGGTAGACGCCGGCGGTCACCATCGTGGCCGCGTGGATCAGCGCCGAGACCGGCGTCGGGCCCTCCATCGCGTCCGGCAGCCAGGTGTGCAGCGGCAGCTGCGCCGACTTGGCGACCGCGGCCACGAGCAGCAGCAGCGCGATCCAGTTGGCCGTGTGCGAGCCCATGCCGATCTGGCCGGGCGCGGCGGCGAAGACGGTCGCGTAGTCGACCGAGTGCACGTGGTCCCAGATCACGAAGATGCCGAGCGCCATGCCGATGTCGCCGACGGCGTTCATCACGAACGCCTTCTTGGCCGCCGCGACGGCCGTCGGGCGCTGCCACCAGAAGCCGATCAGGAGGTACGACGAGAGGCCGACGAGGCCCCAGCCGGCGAGCAGGAAGACGAAGTTCCCGGCCAGCACGAGCAGCAGCATCGAGAACACGAAGAGGTTGAGGTACGCGAAGAAGCGCTTCTCCTCGCCGTCTCCGTGCATGTAGCCGATCGAGTACGCGTGGATCAGGAAGCCGACGCCCGTGATCACGAGCAGCATCACGGCCGAGAGCGGGTCGACGAGGATGCTCGCGTCGACCTGGAAGCTGCCGCCGGAGAGCCAGTGCCAGCCGGTCGAGACGAGCTGGCGCCGCGAGTCGTCGCGCCCGAGCAGGTCGATCAGCGCGAGCACCGAGAGCACGAAGCCGGCCAGGATCGAGGCCGACGCGAACCACGTCACGGCGCGCCTCGACACGCTCGGGCCGACGCCGAGGTTGAAGGCGAGGCCGATCAGCGGCGAGAGCAGGACGAGCCAGCCGTAGTCGGCGGCGTTCATCCGTGCAGGCTCCGCAGCTCGTCGACGTCCAGCGCGGAGCCGCGCCGTGCGAGCGCGACGATCAGCCCGAGGCCGACGACGACCTCGGCCGCCGCGACGGCCATGACCGTGAGCGCCAGCACGTGGCCGTCGTTGCCGCCGACGTAGCGCGAGCCGGCGACGAGCAGGAGGTTGCCGGCGTTGAGCATGATCTCGAGCGAGAGCAGGATCACGAGCGGGTTGCGGCGCAGCATCACGCCCGCGAGGCCGATGCAGAAGAGCGCGGAGGAGAGCGTGATCCAGGAGCCGATGCCGGGGGTCACGCGCCCACCTCGCTGCCGTGCTCCTGCTCGTCCTCGCGGCGGCGCAGCTCGCGGCGCAGGTCGTAGCGCTCACTCCGTGCCTCGCGCTCGCCCGGCTCGCCATCGGGGCCGGCCTTCGGCAGCAGGTCGCCCGCGCCGAGCACGACGCCGGCGATCGCGCCCACGAGCAGGATCAGCGAGATCGCCTCGAACGCGAGCAGGTGGTCGGTCAGGAAGAGCTTGCCGATCGTCTGCGGCGAGCCGAACGAGTCGGCGACGCTCGCGGGCGAGCCGAGCAGATCCTTGGAGTCGCTCACGGCGACGATCGTCTCGATGAAGATCGCGAGGCCCGTGACGACGGCGGCGCCGGCGCCGACGCCGCCGCGTCTGAGGTCGAGGTCGGCGCGATCGCCGAGGTAGGCGATCACGAAGAGGAACATCACCATCACCGCGCCGGCGTACACGAGCAGCTGCGCGACGGCGACGAAGTCGCCCTGCAGCACGAGGTAGAGCGCGGCCAGCGACGCGAGGTGCAGGATCAGCGAGAGCGCGGCCAGGAACGGGTTGCGCTGCACGACCACGGCGATCGCCGAGCCGATCGCGAGCGCACCCGCCACGTAGAAGACCACGATCTGCATCAGTCGCCCGGCACCTCGTCGTGATTCTGCGAGTAGACGTGGTACATGCCGAGCACGTCGGCGCCCTCGATCTCCTGCGCGCCGCGGTCGAACTCGGCCGGATCCTGGGCCGGCGTGCGGCGCAGCGGCGGCTCGAGCAGCATCTCCTTGGTGTAGATCAGCGCGTCGCGCGTCAGCTCGGAGAGCTCGAAGTCGTTGCCGAGCGTGATCGCGTCGAACGGGCACGCGACCTCGCAGTAGCCGCAGAAGATGCAGCGCGCCATGTTGATCTCGTAGATGCGCGCGTAGCGCTCGCCGGGGGAGACGCGCGCATCGGGCTCGTTCTCGGCCGCGACGACGCGGATGCAGTCGGCCGGGCAGGCGGCGGCGCAGAGCGAGCAGCCGATGCACTTCTCGAGCCCGTTCGGGTGCCGGTGCAGGCGGTGGCGCCCGCGGAAGCGCGGGTAGACGGCGCGCTTGACCTCGGGATAGCGCTGCGTGACCGGGCGGCGGAAGAGGTGGCGCAGCGTGACCGAGAAGCCCTTGAGGCCCTGCGCCTGCGCCTTGCCGAGCTGCATGCCGGCGCGGATCGGGTGTTCCTGGAGATCGTCGAAGAGCGTCATCGGATACCCATCAGGTCAGCGCCACCCAGGCAGCGGTCAGGAGCAGGTTGAGCGTCGCGAGCGGGAGCAGCACCTTCCAGCCGAGCTTCATGAGGCGGTCATAGCGCAGCCGGGGCACCGTGGCGCGCACCCAGATGAACGTGAAGAGCAGCGCGAACGTGCTGCCGATCATCCACAGCGGGCCGGGGATCGACGTGAACGGCTCGAACGGCAGGGGTCCGCGCCAGCCGCCCAGGAAGAGCGTGGCGCCGAGCGCGGCGAGCACGATCGCCTCGACGAACTCGGCGTTCGCGAACATCGCGAAGCGCATGCCGCCGTACTCCGTGTGGAAGCCGGCGACGATCTCGCCGTCGGCCTCCGCGAGGTCGAACGGCGGGCGGTTGCACTCCGCGAGCGCCGAGATGTAGAAGATCCCGAAGCCGAGGATCTGCGGAACGATGTAGGGGTAGTCGTGCTGCGCGTTGACGATCCCCTGCAACGACAGCGTGCCCGACTGGATCACGACGCCGATGATCGCGAGCGTGAACGCGACCTCGTAGGAGACGAGCTGCGCGACCGCGCGCAGGCCGCCGAGCAGCGCGTACTTCGAGCCGCTCGCCCAGCCGCCGATGAGCATGCCGTAGAAGCCCATCGAGCCGATCGCGGCGACGTACAGGAGCCCGACGTTGGAGTCGGCGATCGAGAGGAAGATGCGCTCGTGCGTCCACGGGATCGTCGCCTGCCCGCCGAACGGCATCAGCGCGAACGACGAGAGCGCGGCGAACATCGAGATGAACGGCGCCGCGAGGTACAGCCGGCGGTGTGCGCCGTCGGGGATCATGTGCTGCTTGCGGATCAGCTTGCCGAGGTCGGCGATCGGCTGCAGGAGGCCCATCGGGCCCACGCGATTGGGCCCGTGGCGGGTCTGCATGCGGCCGATCAGCTTGCGCTCGAAGACCGTCATGAAGGCGAAGAAGCCCATCAGGCCGTTGACGAGGATGAACGCCTTGATCAGCGTGACGAGCACTCCGTCCGGCATCAGGCGCTCACCTCCACGCTGCACGCCCCGTCGACGGGCGCGCCGTCCCAGGCGAAGCGCACGGCGCCCTCGGCGAGCGTGCGCGAGAGCCGCGCCGGGCCGGTCGTCGCGCCGCCCGAGTGGCGCACGGTGACGGCCGCGCCGGGCGCGATGCCGAGGCGCCTCGCGTCGGCGTGCGCGAGCACGATCTCGTCGCTGCGCTGGAAGGCGAGGCGCTCGGTGCGCGCGACCACGGCGCCCGAGAAGAGCGGGCGGCGGCCGACGGCTCGCAGGCCGTCCGGGCCCTCCGCGGCGGCGGGCGCGGCCGGTGCGACAGGCGCGTGCGCGGCGGCCGGGCGCGCCGCGGCGAGCGGCGCCTGCAGGCCGATCGACTCCCAGCTCAGGCCGGCGAACAGCGGCGCGGCCTCGGCGACGCGCGCGAACGCGCGCGAGGGGCTCGCGTCGAGCTCGATGCCGACGTGGCGTCCCGCGGCGGCGAGCACGGCCAGCTCGGGCGCGACGGTCGCGGGCGGCGGCAGGAACGGCCGCAGCCGCTGCGTGCGGCCCTCGAGATTCGTCGTCGTGCCGTCCTTCTCCATGGCGGACGTCGCCGGCAGGATGACGTGGGCCCAGAGGGCCGTCGGCGTCGGGAAGAGCGAGCTCGCGACGACCGACTCGCAGCGCTGCAGCGCGGCCTCCCAGCGCTCGGGCTCGGGGAAGCGGGAGAGCACGTCGGCGTCGCCGAGCACGACCAGCATCTGCAGCGTGCCGGCCTCGGCGCGCTCGAGCACGCCGGCTGCGGAGTCCGTGTAGCCGAGCGCGTGCAGGCCGCGCTCGTTCGGGCCCTCCGGCACGGCGAGCACGCCGCCCGGCCCGTCGCCGAAGCCGGCCGCGTGCGCCGTCGAGGCGGCGGCGGCCACGGCCTCCGGGTCGGTCGCGATGAGGATGCCGTGCGCGGCGCCCGAGAGCTCGCCGGCGATCTCGCCCGCCGTGATGCGGCCCGCGGCGATCAGGTCGAGGTCGCCGCCGCCGCTGCCCGCGAGCAGCAGGCGCGCGCCGCGGCGCACGGCCTGGCGCACGCGCAGCTCGAGCACGCCCGCGGCGTCGCCGAGCTCGCGCTCGCCCGCGACGACGATCACGTCGGCCGCGTCGAGCTCGGCGATGCGCGCCGCGTACGGCGCGATCGCGTCCCAGTCGGCGCCCGCGAAGCCGCTCGAGACGAGCGCCCCGCCGCCGGCCGCGCGCACGAGCTCGGCCCAGGCGTGGGCCTCCTCGTTGCTCTGCTCGCCCGAGGCGACGACGGCGATCGAGCCGGGGCCGTGCAGGCTCGCGTGGTGGCGCAGGCGCCGGGCGATCGTCTCGGCGAGCTCCTCGCTCGTCGCGGGCGCGAGGCCGCGCGGGCCGCGCACGAGGCCGCCGAGGTAGCGGTCTCCGGCGCGGATGTGCTCGTACGTGAAGCGGCCGCGGTCGCACAGCCAGCCCTCGTCGACCTCGGGGTGGTTGCGCGAGAGCACGCGGCGCACGGCGTCCTCGCGCACGGTGCCCCAGGTGTTGCAGCCGACGGCGCAGAGCCCGCACACGCTCGGGATGTTGTTGATCTCCCAGGGGCGCGCGAGGAAGCGGTAGACGGTCGAGGTGAGCGCGCCGACCGGGCAGAGCTCGATCACGTTGCCCGAGAAGCGCCCGCGGTAGGGCTGCTCCTCGAACGTCGCGATGACGGAGCTCGCGCCGCGCTCGCGCGCGACCAGCTGCTCGTCCTGCGCGACGTCCTGCGAGAAGCGCGTGCAGCGGTAGCAGAGGATGCAGCGCTCGCGGTCGAGCGCGATCAGCGGCGAGATCGCGAGCGGCTTCTCGTACGTGCGCTTGTTGAGGTGGAAGCGCGTGTTGCCCGGGCCGTAGCGGTACGTCAGGTCCTGCAGCGGGCACTCGCCGCCCTTGTCGCAGACGGGGCAGTCGAGCGGGTGGTTGAGCAGGATGAACTCGAGCACGGCCTCCTGGCCCTGCGCCGCGCTCTCCGAGCGGGTGTGCACCTTCATGCCGTCGTTCGCGGTCATCGTGCACGCGGCCTGCAGCTTCGGCATGCCCTCGACCTCGACCAGGCACATGCGGCAGGCGCCGATGGCCGCACCGAGGCGCGGCTCATAGCAGAAGACGGGGATCTCGATCCCGGCCTCGGCGGCGGCGAGCACGAGCGGCGTGCCCTTCGGCACCGTCAGCTCGCGCCCGTCGATCTCGAGGGTCACGGTTGCGACGTCGGTCGCGCTCATGCGGGCGAGACCGTCAGCAGGGGCAGCAGGCTGCGCGGCTGCGGATACAGCGTGCTCAGCACGGAGGTGTCGTGGAGCGGGCAGGAGCCGAGCTCGACGTGCGCCTCGAACTCCTCGCGGAAGCGCTTGACCATCGAGCGCACCGGCATCGCGCAGGCGTCGCCGAGCGGGCACAGGCACTTGCCCTCGACGTTGTCGCAGATCTGCAGCACGAGGTCGATCTCGGCCGCGGCGGCGATGCCGTCCTCGATGCGGCGCAGCGTGTCGACGATCCAGCGCGTGCCCTCGCGGCAGGGCGTGCACTTGCCGCAGCTCTCGTGGGCGTAGAACTCGGCGGTGCGCAGCGCGAGCTGCACGATGCAGGTCGTGTCGTCGATCACCATGACGCCCGCCGAGCCCGCCATCGTGCCGGCGGCGGCGAGCGCCTCGGGCGCGCAGAGGATGTCGAGCGCCTCGGGCCCGAGGATCGGCGACGAGGCGCCGCCGGGGATCACGGCCTTGAGGCTGCGGCCCTCGGGCACGCCGCCCCCGAGCGTCTCGATCAGGTGGCCCATCGTCAGGCTCATGGGCATCTCGTAGTTGCCCGGGCGCACGACGTGGCCCGAGAGCGACATCACGTGCGTGCCGCCGCTCTGCTCGGTGCCGAGCTCGTGGTAGGTCTCGGCGCCCTTGCGCAGGATCGCCGGGATGGTCGCGATCGTCTCGACGTTGTTGAGCAGCGTCGGCCGCTCGAACGCGCCCGACACGGCGGGGAACGGCGGCTTGGCGCTGGGCTGGCCGCGGAAGCCGTTGAGCGACGCCAGGAGCGCCGTCTCCTCGCCGCAGATGTAGGCACCGGCGCCGCGGTGCACGGTGATCTCGGGCGCGTAGCCGTCGGCGTCCGGCGAGCCGACGAGGCCTCGGGCGCGGGCCTCGGCGATCGCCGCCTCGAGCACCTCGGCCTCGGTCAGGTACTCGCCGCGGATGTAGATGTAGGCGCGCGTCAGCTTGAGCACCGTCGAGACGATCAGGACGCCCTCGAGCAGCGCGTGCGGAGTGCGCAGCAGCAGCTCGCGGTCCTTGCAGCTGCCGGGCTCGGACTCGTCGGCGTTGACGACGAGGTAACGCTCGGCGCCGGGCGCGAGGAAGCTCGCCTTGCGGCCGGTCGGGAAGCCCGCCCCGCCGCGGCCGCGCAGCGCGGCGCCGCCCAGCTCGGCGACGAGCGCGTCGACGTCCATGCCGGCCTGTGCGCGGCGCAGCTGCGCGTAGCCGCCGTAGGCCTCGTAGGCGTCGATGCCGCGGAGGTCGCCCTCGAAGTCGAGGAGGACGCTGGCCTCCAGGCGGGGGGTCCATTCAGGCATGCCGCGCTCCCGTCGCGTTGCGCGTGTCGGACACGATCTTCGCGACGTCGGCGGGCGTGACGTGCTCGCGGTAGCGCTCGTCGACCGCGACCACCGGCGCCCAGCTGCAGCCGCCCAGGCACTCGGCCTTGCGCAGCGTGATCGTCCCGTCCGCGGTCGTCCCGCCGATGCCGACGCCGAGCTCATGCTCGAACGCCGTCACGAGCTCGCCGGCACCGCGTAGCGCGCAGGCGAGGTTCGTGCAGATGTCGATCACGTGCGTGCCGACGGGGTCGAGGAAGAACATGTCGTAGAACGACGCGACCGACTGGCAGTAGGCGGGCGAGTAGCCGATCGCATCGCTGCAGGCCTCGAGCGCCTGCGGCGAGAGCCAGCCGTAGGCCTCCTGCGTGAGGTGCAGGGCGGGCAGCACCGCGCCGCGGCGCGTCGGGTACTGCGAGCGCGCCTCCTGGATGGCGTCGTACAACGTCTCGGGCGTCGCGCTCACCGGTCGCAGTCCCCCATGTTCGGGTCGAGCGAGGCGAGGATGGCGATCAGGTCGGCGATCAGCACGTTGTCGCAGAGCGCCGCGACCGACTGCAGCATCACGAGGCTGGCGGAGCGGAAGTGCACGCGCCAGGGCTTCGCCGAGCCGTTGGAGACGAGGTTGCAGCCCATCTCGCCGCGCGGGCCCTCGACGCAGGCGTAGGCCTCGCCGGCCGGCACGCGGTAGCCCTCGGTGACGAGCTTGAAGTGGTGGATCAGCGACTCCATCGAGGTGTGCAGCTCGTGACGCGGCGGCAGCACGACCTTGCGGTCGTCGCTGATCCACGGGCCGGCGGGCAGGCCGTCCAGCAGCTGCTCGATGATGTCGAGCGACTGGCGCATCTCGTAGAGGCGGATCAGGTAGCGGTCGTAGGTGTCGCCGTTCTGGAGCAGGATGGGCTGCACCTTGAGCTCGCGGTAGGCGCCGTAGGGCTCGTGCGCGCGCAGGTCCCAGTCCACGCCCGAGGCGCGCGCGTTCGGCCCGGTGAGGCCCATCTGGCGCGCGAACTCCGGCGTGATCACGCCGACGCCCTTGGTGCGGTCGCGGAAGATCGGCTGCTGGCCGATCAGGTCCTCGTACTCGTCGATGCGCGCCCGCAGCTCCTTGATCATCGCGCGCGCCTCGTGGTCGAAGGCCGCCGGGAGATCCTCGGCGACGCCGCCGACCTGCGCGTAGCGCGGGTGCATGCGCACGCCCCCGGCGAGCTCGAAGAGGTCGAGCACGCGGTCGCGCTCGCGGAAGCAGTAGAAGAGCAGCGCGATGCCGCCGAGGTCGATCGAGCCGGTGCCCAGGAAGATCAGGTGGTTGTGCAGGCGCGACAGCTCGGTGAAGATCGCGCGGATCCAGTTGCCGCGGCGCGGGACCTCGAGGCCGAGCAGCTTCTCGACCGCCATGCAGAACACGAGCTCGTTCGCGAAGAACGCGTTGTAGTCGGCCCGGGGCGCGTACGTGATCGCCTTCCAGTACGACTTCTGCTCCATGTTCTTCTCGATGCCCGTGTGCACGTAGCCGAGCTCGTTGTGGAGGCCGACGACGGTCTCGCCGTTGAGCGTCGCCACGAGCCGCAGCACGCCGTGCGTCGAAGGGTGGTTCGGCCCCAGGTTGAGCAGCATCGTGTCGGGATCGTCCGCCGGCGGGATCAGCACCGACGGGATCGGCGAGAGCACCGTGGCCGGCAGGCGCTTGCCCGTCCGCTTGTCGAGCGTGCTCGCCATCAGACGGCGTCCGAGAACTGGACGGGCTCGCCGCCGATGGGATAGTCCTTGCGGTGCGGGTGGCCGTCCCAGCCCTCGGGCAGGAAGATCCGCTCGAGCGCGGGATGCCCGGCGAACGGGATGCCCATCAGGTCCCAGGCCTCGCGCTCCTGGTAGTCGGCGCAGGGGAAGACGCCGACGACGCTCGGCACGGCCTCGCCGTCGTCGGCCCAGACGCGCAGCCGCAGCCGCCGCGCAGGACGCGAGGCGCGGTCGAGCAGCTGGTAGGAGAGGGCGAAGCGCTTGCTGCCGGGGGCCGCGACGACGGCGCCGAGGCCGGTCGAGGCGGGCAGGTTGATGTCGCGCGACCCGCCCGAGCTCGTCGGGCTGCCCCAGTAGCCGGCGACGCCGTCGGACGTGTAGCCGAGGTAGTCGGTGGCGGCCAGGTCCATGAGGAAGTCGTAGCCCGCGTCGCGCGCGGAGGCGCACGCGTCGGCGATGCGCTCGCGCGGGAGGTCGACCGTGACCTCCCCGTAGGCCTCGCTGATCTCGACGCCGGCGCCGAGCGTGGCGGCGAGCGTGTCTGCGTCGGCGCGCGCGGCGCTCATGCCTGCGACTTCTGCTGCTCGTAGGCGGGCGGGATGCCGGCCTGGATCTTCTTCTGGATGTTCATGACGCCCTCGATCACGGCCTCGGGCCGCGGCGGGCAGCCGGGGACGTAGATGTCGACCGGGATGATCTTGTCCACCCCCTGTAGCACTGCGTAGTTCGCGAACATGCCGCCGGTCGAGGAGCACGCGCCCATCGCCATGACCCACTTGGGCTCGAGCATCTGCTCGTAGAGCTCGCGGATCGGCGCGGCCATGCGGTGCGAGACGCGGCCCGAGACGATCAGCAGGTCGCTCTGGCGCGGCGTCGCGCGGATGATCTCGGAGCCGAAGCGCCCGATGTCGTAGCGCGGCGTGAGCATCGCGATCATCTCCATCGCGCAACAGGCGAGGCCGAAGCCGAACGGCCACATCGAGTTGGACGCGGCCCAGTTGAGCACCTTGTCGACGGTCGTCGTCATGACGACGCGCTCGATGTCGGTCGCGCGCAGCGCCGCGTTGGGGCGCCCGGGCGGAATCACTTCCATT
>DASXXY010000067.1:0-7686 GCA_036502805.1 Gaiellales bacterium
ACACGCGCGACTACGCGCGGCTGCTGCGCGTCGCCGAGCGCCTCGAGTACGGCATCGTCGGCGCCAACGACGGCATCATCTCGTCGGCCGCGGCGCCGTTCGGCGGCATCAAGGAGTCCGGCTACGGCCGCGAGGGCGGCCCGCAGGGCATCGACGAGTACCTCGACGTCAAGTACGTCTCGATCGGCGGCGTCGGCAGCCTCTAGGCCGCCGAGCGCCCGGTCGACCCGGAAAAGACAACGGCGCCCGGATCTCCGAGGAGAGCCGGGCGCCGTATCCGAGGCGAGAGAGGGAGGGGGAGGAGCTCGCCTTGCCAAGAGCTTCCCACCCGTGGGCACGCGCGTTGGTCGTTCGGGCGGACGCACCGCCGGAGGAGCGGCGCGTCATCCGATCGGAGGAGCCGGCGGGTGGGCGCCGAGCCGGAGGGGCACGGCGATCGCAGCCGCCGGCGCCACGCGCGCGGAGGTCGTGTCCCCGGGCTGGCCTGGGAGCGCTGGAGCTAGGCCGTGCGGGCGGTATCGGGCGCGGGCTGCTGCGATTCCTCGGAATCCAGCACCCGTGCACGCAGCACGACAGGCCGGCCGCCGGGCCTCGCCTCGAGCGAGAGCTCCTCGCCAAGCGCGCGCAACAACCCGCTGAGGGTGTCGACGGTTGGCGAGATGCGGTCGCACTCGATACGCGAGATCGCCGACTGCGCGGTATGGGCGCGCTGCGCGAGTTCCTTCTGCGTGACGTGATGGCGCTCGCGGACGCGGCGGACGAGCTCGCCGGGCGAGGGGTTTCGGTCGTGCGGCATGGCACGGGATTTCGCCGGACGGTCATGGTCTCCTTCCGCCAATGCGACACTTCCGTCATGACGAGGATGGCCGGCATGGACGACGGGGTGCTCTCGCTCGACGGGCGCGACCTGCTGCAGCGCTACACGCGCATCGCGATGGTGGGCCTCTCGGCCAACCCGTCGCGCCCGAGCTACCGCGTCGCCGTGCACCTGATCGCCTACGGCTACGACGTCGTGCCCGTCAACCCGACGGTCGACGAGGTGCTCGGCATCAAGGCGGTGCCGACGCTCGCCGAGGCCGGCCCGCTCGAGATCGTGGACGTCTTCCGGCGCCAGTCCGAGGTGCCGGCGGTCGTCGATGAGGCGATCGCGCTCGGCGCCGAGGCGATCTGGCTGCAGCTCGGCCTGAGCGACGACGCCGCGGCTGCGCGCGCGCGGGCGGCCGGGATCGCGTTCGTGCAGGATCGCTGCATCAAGATGGAGCACTGCCGCTGGTTCGGGGGCCTCAACTGGTTCGGGCTCGCGACCGGCGTCGTCTCGTCCCGACGCGAGGAGGCCGCGCGTGCCGGCCGCTAGGGAGTTCGGCTTCGACACGCTGCAGATCCACGCCGGCCAGCGCGTCGACGCGACGACCGGCGCGCGCGCCCAGCCGATCTACCAGACGGCGTCCTACGTCTTCGAGGACTCCCAGCACGCGGCCGACCTCTTCGACCTCAACCGCTTCGGCAACACCTACACGCGCATCGTCAACCCGACGAACGCGGCCTTCGAGGAGCGCATGGCGATGCTCGAGGGCGGCGTGGGGGCGCTCGCGACGGCCTCCGGCATGGCCGCCACGGCCGTCGCAATGCTGACGCTCGTGTCCGCGGGCGACGGCATCGTCTCGTCGGCGAACCTCTACGGCGGCACGCACAACCAGTTCGCGCTGCAGCTGCCGCGCTTCGGCGTCGGCGTGACGTTCGTCGACCCGCACGACCTCGACGCCGTGCGCGCCGCGATCGACGACCGCACGCGCGTGCTCTACGCCGAGACGATCGGCAACCCGCGCATCGACGTGCTCGACATCGCGGGCTGGGGGCGGATCGCGGAGGAGGCCGGTCTGCCGCTCGTGATCGACAACACGTTCGCGACGCCCTACCTGTGCCGGCCGTTCGAGCACGGGGCGCACATCGTCGTGCACTCGGCGACCAAGTTCATCGGCGGCCACGGCACCTCGATCGGCGGCGTGATCGTCGACTCGGGCCGCTACGACTGGGGCCGGGGGCTCTTCCCGGGCGTGACCGAGCCCTCGCCCGGCTACCGCGGCATGCGCTTCTTCGAGACGTTCGGCAACTTCGCGTTCGTGACGAAGGCGCGCGTCGAGACGATGCGCGACTTCGGCCCGGTGCTGTCGCCGTTCAACGCGTTCCTGCTCATGCAGGGCCTCGAGACGCTCTCGCTGCGCATGACGCGCCACGTCGAGAACGCGCGCGCGCTCGCGGCGTTCCTGCGCGCGCACCCGCGCGTGCACGCCGTCAACTACCCCGATCAGCCGGACTCGCCCTACGGCGAGCAGGCGCGGCGCTACCTGCCGCGCGGGCCGGGCTCGATCATGGCGTTCCGCATCGAGGGCGGCCGCGACGCCGGGCGGCGCTTCATCGAGGCCTGCGAGCTGTGCTCGCACCTCGCGACCGTGGGCGACGCGAAGACGCTCGTGATCCACCCGGCCGCGACGACGCACCGCCGGCTCGACGAGGCGGCGCTCGCGGCCGGTGGCGTGACGGACGACATGATCCGCATCTCGGTGGGGCTCGAGGACGTCGGCGACATCCTCTGGGACGTCGAGCGCGCGCTGGCCGCCTCCGCGTGAGCGAGCGCCGCAACGCGCTCGCGGGCGAGACGAGCCCGTACCTGCTGCAGCATGCCGGCAACCCCGTCGACTGGCGGCCGTGGGGCGACGAGGCGTTCGCGCTCGCGCGCTCGCTCGACCGCCCGGTCCTGCTCTCGATCGGCTACTCGGCGTGCCACTGGTGCCACGTGATGGAGCGCGAGTCGTTCGAGGACGAGGCGACGGCGCAGCTCATGAACGACCACTTCGTCTCGATCAAGGTCGATCGCGAGGAGCGCCCCGACGTCGACGGCCTCTACATGACGGCCGTCGTTGCGCAGACGGGCCAGGGCGGCTGGCCGATGACGGTCTTCCTGCTGCCGGACGGACGGCCGTTCTATGGCGGCACGTACTTCCCGCCCGAGGCGCGCGGCGGCTTGCCGTCGTTCCGGCAGGTGCTGGACGGCATCGCGACGGCCTACGCGGAGCGCCGCGACGTCGTCGAGACGCAGGCCGCCGAGCTGGCGGCGAGCTTGCAGCAGGGCCGCCTCGGCGCACCCGACGAGAGCTTCC
Organism: Gaiellales bacterium; assembly: GCA_036502805.1. GTDB lineage: Bacteria > Actinomycetota > Thermoleophilia > Gaiellales > JALYLC01 > JALYLC01. The sequence goes on from DASXXY010000067.1 coordinate 3,159, forward strand.
AGCTGACGGAGGGGACGCTGCTCGACGCGCTGCTGACGCTGCGCGGCCAGCACGACGAGCGCAACGGCGGCTTCGGCCGCGCACCCAAGTTCCCGCCGCACTCCGTGCTCACGTTCCTGTTGCGCATGCACCGCCGCAGCGGCAGCCAGGAGGCGCTCGCGATGGCGCTGCGCACGCTCGGCGCGATGGCCGACGGCGGCATCCACGACCAGCTCGGCGGCGGCTTCCACCGCTACGCCGTGGATGCGATCTGGCTCGTGCCGCACTTCGAGCAGATGCTCTACGACAACGCGCTGCTCGCGCGCGCGTACCTGGCGGCCTGGCAGGTCACGGGCGACGAGCGCTGGCGGGCGACCGCCGAGGGCATCCTCGACTACCTCCTGCGCGAGCTCGCGCTCGCGCACGGCGGCTTCGCCTCGGCGCAGGATGCCGACACCGACGGCGTGGAGGGCGCGACGTTCACGTGGACGCCCGCGCAGCTCCGCGCCGTGCTCGCGCCCGCGGACGCCGAGCTCGCCGAGCGCGTCTGGGGCGTGACCGAGGAGGGCAACTTCGAGGGCGCGACCGTGCTCTCGATCGTGGCTGCGCCCGCGGGCGACGACGAGCGCGAGCGCCTCGCCGGCATCCGCGCGACGCTGCTGGCGGCGCGCGCGGGCCGGCCGCAGCCCGCGCTCGACGACAAGGCCCTCGCGAGCTGGAACGGCATGGCCCTGGCCGCGCTCGCCGAGGGCGCGCGCCTGTGCCGGCGCCCCGACCTGCTGGCGGCGGCCGAGCGCTGCGCCGCGTTCCTGCTCGGCCCGCTCTCGCGCCCCGACGGCGGGCTCTGGCGCACGCACCGCGCCGGCCGCAGCCAGGTGCCCGGCTTCCTCGACGACTACGCCCAGGTGGCCGTCGGCCTGCACGAGCTGTACCTCGCGACGCGCGAGCCCTCCTACCTCGCCGAGTCGCGCCGCCTGGCGCTGCTCGCCTGCGAGCGCTTCGGCGCGCCCGACGGCTCGTTCTACGACACCGCGCACGATGCCGAGGTGCTCGTCGCGCGCCCGCGCGAGCTCGACGACAACCCGACGCCGTCCGGCAACACGACGCTCGCCGGGCTGCTCGTGCGGCTCGCGCGCATCGACGGCGCGCCCGAGCTGGAGCGCCGCGCCCGCGCGGTGGCCGCCCAGGTCGGCCCGCTGCTGGCGCGTGCCCCGCAGGGCTTCGGGCACCTGCTCGGCGTCTGCGACGCGCTGCTCTCGCCGCCGCGCGAGGCGGCCGTCGTCGGCGCGCCCGGCGACCCTGCGCTGGACGAGCTGACGGCGGCGCTGCTCGACCCCTACGAGCCGGATCTCGCGGTGGCGTTCGGCGACGGCAGCGACGACCTCGGCATCCCGCTGCTCGCCGGGCGCGGCCTCGTGGACGGTCGCGCCGCCGTCTACGTCTGCAGCGGATTCGTCTGCGCTGCGCCGGCGACGGACGCTCACATGGTGCGCACAGCGGCGCTTAACGCGAATCCAATCTGATTCCAAGGGGTGCTCTACGCAATCGGGGTACAACCTGGTCATGGAGCCCGAACCCCCCGCCGATCAGCCGCGGCCCGTCTTCCACGAGCCGCCGTTCGATTCGCCTTCTTCCACCTCCCCTCCCTCCCCTCGCAGTTCCGATCGCAGGCCGCGCATGGGCGCGATCGCCGCTCTGGCGGCGGTCGCCGCCCTGGCCGGCGGCGGCGTCGCCGCCGTTGCGGTGCACGGGCTCGACGACACGTCCAAGACGGTCACGACGACCGTCGAGGCCGACGCGGGCGGGAGCGCGACGACGGGGAGCACGTCGCCGGGCGCCGACGCCAACGCGGCGTTCGCGCGCAGCGGCGGCAAGTCCGTCTCGTCGATCTACAAGCAGGACGCGCCCGGCGTCGTCACGATCACCTCGACCGTCAAGTCGACGACGTCCGGCGACTTCTCGCCGTTCGGCCCGTCCCAGTCGCAGAGCGAGACCGCGCAGGGCTCGGGCTTCGTGATCGACAAGCAGGGCCGCATCCTCACGAACGCGCACGTCGTCGAGGGCGTCTCGACGGCCGTCGTCGCGTTCGAGGACGGCGTCACGGCCAAGGCCACGGTGCTCGGCCGCGACACGCTCTACGACCTCGCGGTGATCAAGGTCGACGTGCCCCAGAGCGAGCTGCATCCGCTCTCGCTGGGCTCGGTCGGCGATGTCCAGGTCGGCGATCCGGTCGTCGCGATCGGCAACCCGTTCGGCTACGCCCAGACGGTGACCGCGGGCATCGTCTCGGCCAAGGGCCGCATCCTGCAGTCGCCCGCAGGTGACGGGCAGATCATCCCGGGCGCGCTGCAGACGGATGCCGCGATCAACCACGGCAACTCGGGCGGCCCGCTGATCGACCGCCACGGCAAGGTCGTCGCGATCAACGCGCAGATCGCCGATCCGAGCGTGACCGGCACGAACGCCAACGCCGGCATCGGCTTCGCGATCCCGATCGACCTCGCCAAGCGCGCGATCACCGATCTCGAGCAGGGCAAGGCGGCCTCGCATCCGTACCTCGGCATCCGCGTCGACGCGCTCAACAACTCGGTCACCGCCGCCGACAGCAGCATCCCGTCGCACGGCCTGCTGATCGCCGGCGTCGCGAAGGACTCCCCGGCCGCGGCGGCCGGCCTGACCGGCGGCTCCAAGAAGCTCGTCGTCGGCGGGCAGTCCTACTGCACCGGCGGTGACACGATCACCGCCATCGACGGACACTCCGTGAGCACGCTCGAGGATCTGCAGCAGCAGCTCTCCGCCTACGGCTCCGGCGACAAGGTCAAGCTGTCGGTGACCGGCGGCAGCGGTGCCAAGCGCACCGTCACGATCTCGGTGGGCTCCATGCCCGCGAGCCAGCAGCCCCTCTCCTCGGGCTGCTGATCCCTCCCTCGGCGGCCGACCCCCTCCCTCGGCCGTCGAACCCCTCCCTCGGCAATCGATCTCTCCGTCGATTGCCGGCTCCCCTCCATCACGTACCGGGCGCGCCAGCCGCGCCCGGTACGCTGATGGTGTGACGACGATCGCCGAGGTCTACGAGGTCGAGGGGGTGCACTGCCCGCGCTGCATCGCGACGATCGCCGGCGCGCTCCAGGGCGTCGACGGCCTGCTCGCCGCGGATGCGAACCTGATGGGCGAGATCAGCGTGCGCCTGGACGGCCCCGAGGCGCGCGAGCGCGTCCACGCAGCGCTCGCGGGCGTCGGCTTCCCCGTCGCGGCGACGCGTCCCGCCACATAGGTGCCGGTTCAGTCCGCGTAGGGCGGATCCGCGAGCACGACCGAGGTCTCGACCTGGCGCGCGGGGATCGTCCAGTAGGTCTGCAGCAGCTGCGTCTTGCGCGCCGGCGTGACCTGCTCGAAGCCGTGGCGGGCGTAGAAGCGGATCGCCCAGCCGGCGTCGGCCCAGGTGCCGACGAGCATGCGCCGCTGCGTGAGGCCGCGGAGGTGGGCGAGCAGCTGCCCGCCGATGCCCTGGCCCTGGCAGCCCGGCAGCACGTAGGCGTGGCGGATCAGATCGACGTCGCCCACCGGCTGGGTGCCCATCACGCCGACCAGTCCGTCGTCCGAGACGGAGCCCCAGAACGCGACGCCGGCCGCGATCTCGCCGTCGAGCTCCGCGGCGCTCATGTACGGGTCGTGCCAGCGATCCGGCGGGATCACGCCGCGGTAGGCCTCGGCGGCCGCGTTGACGATCGTGAGGATGTCGCCGCGCTCGTCGTCGCGGCAGAGGCGGATCGCAGCCATCGCGGCAGCCTAGTGGGCGCCTCAGGCGTACGGCAGGTCGAGCGTGACCGTGCGGTGATCCTGGCCCGCCGACGAGCTCGCGCGCACCTCGATGCGCGCCTTCGCGCCGCCCGGCACCGAGGTCGGGACGGTCAGCTTGAAGAGCTTGCGGCCGATCACCCAGCGGTTGACCTGCAGCGTGCGCAGCGTGGTGCCGTTGACCGTGATCTTCACGGTCACCTTCGTCTCGAGGCTCTTCGGCGTCCACGCCGTGTCGACGTAGATGCGGTGCGAGCTGCCGATCCAGTCGGCGCGCACCTTCGTCACCGTCAGGGGCGGCTTCGCGGCGGCCGCGGGCAGGGCGAAGAGCAGGCAGGCGGCGGTCAGGCAGGCGATCGACGTGGCGAGCAGGTGACGCATATGCTCTCAACCTACCTTGGAAGCGCGCACACGACCACCGCATGAGTGACGTTCCCACGCACCGGGTCGAGCGCGAGGGCCCCGTCGCGACCGTGACGCTCGACCGCCCGGACGCGATGAACGCCCAGACGCGTGCCTCGCGGCGCGCGCTCGTGCTCGACCTGCGCGCGCTCGCGGACGACGCCGCCGTCCGCTGCGTCCTGCTCACCGGCGAGGGCCGCGCGTTCTGCGCCGGCCAGGACCTGCGCGAGGAGGGCGCGCTCGAGGACGTCGGGGCGACGATCCGCGAGACCTACATCCCGATCGTCGAGGCGCTCGTCGAGATGCCGAAGCCCGTGATCGCAGCGATCAACGGCGCAGCGGCCGGCGC
>DASXXY010000068.1:0-4027 GCA_036502805.1 Gaiellales bacterium
TGGGTGATCACGGGGCAGGATCGCTTCCGCTCCGCCTACAACACCGCGTGGCAGTACACGGTGTCGCCGCCGCAGAAGGAGTGGCCCGGGTTCGGTCTGCACGTGACCAATTCCTCGAACGGGCCCGACGCCGCCGGCTACCTCGCCGAGAACGCGGGTCAGGGACCGGGCTTCGATCCCGAGTACACGACCCTGCAGCTCTCGGTCGCCTCACGCCTCTACCTGCTCTCGGGCCAGGCGCGGTTCGGCAAGCTGACGAGCGAGCTCTACAACGTGCTGTCGCCGCTCACGAACCACTCGACGTGGATCCTCGACGCGCGCAACGGCACCCGCAAGTCGCACGTCGAGCCGCTCACCTCCTCGGGCCTCGTCGTGCTCTCGTCGACCGGGCTGCGCCCCGACCTCGACAAGTACGTGAAGGCCCAGCTGAAGCTCGGCATGGACAAGTCGTTCGTCGTGAACGCCGTCAACAACTGGGGCAACGCGGGCTACTACCGCGGCTACGGCAACGAGCTCGGCGTGGCGCTGCTCGCGCTCGCCCAGCAGAAGCCCGAGGGCAACGTCCCGGGGGCGCCCACATCGGCGCAGGCGGCCCCGGCGAAGACCGCCTTCGCATCGGTGCAGGCCACGGCGGGACCGGGCGGCGTCAAGGTCAGCTGGACGCGGATCGGCGACTGGAAGGGCCGTCCCGCCCAGATCGTGATCGACGGCCAGGTCGTCGGCACCTCCAGCGGCCGCCTGATGGAGGCCAAGCTGAACACGGGCCTGCACCTCGTCTCGGTGATGCCCGCCGGGCTCACGCGCCAGATGCCGGCGAGCATCGTCACCGTGCCCGCCGCCTGGGCTCACTAGCCCTCTAGCGCTCGAGCAGCTCCGCGATCCGCGCCGCGTGGCGGGCGATGTCGCACGTCTCGAGCGCGAACGCCCTGCCCTGTGCGCCGAACCGCCGGCGCAGGGAGACGTCGCCGGCCGCGCGCCGCAGCGCGTCTTCCCACTCGCCCGGCGTCGTCGCGGCGATGCCCGCGCCCGAGCGCTCGAGCAGCGAGGCGTTGACGCCGACCGGGCTCGCGATCACGCCGACGCCGGCGGCGAGCGACTGCAGCAGCTTGAAGCCCGCCTTCGCGCGCGTGTACGGCGTGTCGGGCAGCGGCATGATCGTCAGGTCGTAGTCCGCGAACGCCGAGGCCTCCTCGGCGAGCGTCCAGCGCCGGAAGCTGCCGGGGCCCTTCCAGGGCGAGGACGAGACGACCTCGAACGTGATCGTGCCGTCGTCCGTCAGCCGGCGCAGCACGTCGGCGATCGCGTCGAGGTAGGTCTGGTTGCCGGCGTTGCCGATCCAGGCGACGCGCACGGGCGAGCGCTCCGCGTGCGTGGCGACGGGGTAGCGGTGCGGGTCGGGGATCGTCGGCAGCACGATCACGTGCGCGCCCGGTCGCTCGGCGGCGACGAGCTCGGCGAGCTCGTCCGAGCCCGCGACGACGTGGTCGGCCCGTGCGAGCAGCGCGGTCGCCTGGTGCGACCCGTACAGCCAGTTCGCGACGCGGCCCTTGTTCGCCATCGCCGGCCGCGGCACGAACACCGCGTCGTCGATGTCGAGCACGACGGGGCCGTCGAATGACACGATCGGACGTGTCACGAGGTCGGGGCCGAGCGGGTAGACACCGCGTTGCACGAAGAGCGACTGGTAGCTCGTGACAGCACGCGAGAGCTCTCGCGTGCGTCGCGCGTATGCCAGCGCGTGCTCGGCGAAGAAGCGCGCCTTGTCGGGCCGACCGGGCCCGCGCAGGGTCGGCGGCGCGGGCAGGAACGTGTCGACCGCGCCCAGCTTCTCGCTCAGATCGGGCACGAACTGGAGCGCGCGGTAGCGGGTGCTCGCGACCATCGCGTCGCTCTCGCAGATCATCGCGGCTCGCACTCGCGCTAGAATAGCTTTAATGGGTTTCGCGCTTCCGACGGCCTCGATCGACCGCCGAGCACTCCGTGGTTCGCTGTACACAAGGCGTCACTGAGCTGCGCGTCCTCCTCATCCACAACCTCAAACGGGGCGGCGCGTGGCGCCGCATGCAGGAGCAGGCGAGCCGGCTCGACGCGGACGTCGTCGAGCTGACGCTCGGCACCGGCGTGCCCGTGCTCGAGCGTTCGACGGTGATCTCCTACCGGCCGAGCGCGCCGTCGCGCCCGCGCTCGCTGCGTCCGCCGTTCCGCTACGCCGACACCGCCGGGCTGCTGTACGCCTGGCGAAAACTGTCACATCGCGCGAACGCGCTGAACGGTGATGTCATCTTCGCGAACCCGTGTCAGTTCCTGCAGTCGCCGATGTCACTTCTCACCACGAAGGCACCGACGCTGTACTTCTGCGACGAGCCGCGCCGTGTCGACCACGAGGCGAGCGTCGCCGCGAGCCGCAACCCGGCCACGCGCGGCATCTACGGGCCCCTGTACGCCGCCGAGCGCCGGCTCGACTCGGCCGCCGTCGCACGCGCGCGCCGCGTCGTCACGAACTCCGCCTTCACGGCGGGCCGCGTGCACGCCGCGTACGGCGTCGAGGCGACGCCGGTGCCGATGGGCGTGTCCGAGCTGTTCCGCCAGGCCCGCCCGCCGGTGCAGCGCGAGGACGTCGTGCTGTCGGTCGGCATGCTCACGGCGAACAAGGGACACGACCTCGTGATCCGCGCGGCGGGCACGAGCGCGACGGCCCGGCGCGTCCGGATCGTCTCGCCGCGGCCCGACGAGGGCGTCGCCGCCGAGCTCAACGCGCTCGCGCAGGGCGCCGGCGTCCAGCTCGAGATCCTCGTCGGCATCTCCGACGACGAGCTGCGCGCGCAGTACGACCGCTGCCGCCTCACCGCGTACATGGCCAGGTCCGAGCCGCTCGGCCTCGCCTCGCTCGAGGCCCAGGCGTGCGGTGCCCCTGTCGTGGTCGCCGACGAGGGCGGCCTGCCCGAGACGATGGTCGACGGCGTCACCGGCTTCAAGGTCAAGCGCGAGGCGACGGCCGTCGCCGAGGCCTTCGACCGGCTCGCCGATGGCGCGCTCGCCGCGCGCATGGGCGCCGCGGCCGCGGCGCACGTCGAGGGCGCGACGTGGGATCGCTCCGCGTCGATCATGGCCGAGCACCTGCGCGAGCTGGCGGGCACCCGTGGCTAGGCTCGTGATCTGCTCGAAGAGCGCGTGGACGCCGCCGATCCGGCGTGAGCACGAGGTCGCCCAGCTCGCGATCGCGGCCGGCCACGACGTCGTGTTCGCCGAGCGGCCGATCGACATCCGCGGGATCCGCTCGCTCGGCGCGGTGACCTGGGCGAAGCGCCTGCTGTTCCCGGCCACGCGCCGCGAGCGCGGCGTGCTCGTCGTGTCGCGCAGCACGCTGGTGCCCGGGCATCGCGGCGTGCTCGCCACGTTTGCCGACTCCTTCCTGCTGCGCCGCGTGCTCGCGCGCTGGCCGGGCTCGGTCGTCGTGCTCTCGCTGCCCTGGGACTGGCCGGCGGTCTCGCGCGCCCCTGCGGCGCGCTGGGTCTTCGACAGCGCCGACGACTGGTCGAGCGTGATGGAGCGCAACCGCGCGCGTCTGCGCAAGCTCTACGCGATCGCGGGAACCGAGGCCGACGCCGTGATCTGCGACTCGCCGATGCTCGTCCACCTGTTCGGCGGGCGCGACGCCACCGTGGTCGCGAACGGCGCGCCGCGCCAGCTGCTCGAGCCGGCGCTCACCCCCTCGCCCGGCTCGAAGGTGATGGTCTACACCGGCACGCTGAGCACGCGCTTCGACACCGAGCTCGTGCACCAGGTGCTCGAGCGGCTGCCCGGCTGGACGATCCGGATCTTCGGCCCGGCCCAGTATCCCGGCCTCGGCGACGACCCGGCGCCCGAGCTGAAGGCCCTGCTCGCGCGCTGGGGCGACCGGGTCGACTGGCGCGGCGTGATCCCCAAGGAGCAGATGGTCGATGCGCTCGACGGCGGCGACGTGCTCGTGATCCCGCACCGCGTCGAGGGCGCGACGACGGGCGACACGATGAAGTTCTACGACTAC
>DASXXY010000069.1:0-7299 GCA_036502805.1 Gaiellales bacterium
CGTCGCGCGCCTGGCGGCGCGGCTGCGCACGCACCCGCTGCACGCGGGCGGGCGCATCGACGACGACGTCCTCGCGCGCGTCGCGGCGAGCGGCGACGCCGTGGCGCTGACGGAGCTGCCGGGCGCTGCGACGGCCGCACTCCACGGCGACGCGCTGCCGCTCGCGCGGCTCGTCGCCGCGACCGCGCCGGGGGCCGGGCGCGAGGCCGCGCAGGCGCGCGCGAGCTCGTGCCTCGACGATGCGGCGCCGGCCCCGAGCGCGCAGGTCGACGGCGGGCCGTTCACGGGCGCGACCTGGAAGCGCGTGCTCGGGCTCGCGACCTGCAAGGGGTTCCCGCAGCCGGCCGCGCCCGACCCCGTGCTGCCCGCGGGCGCCGCGCTCGCGAGCGCCCCCGCGCTCGTCCTCGGCGGCGAGCTCGGCGTGCGCGCGCCCACGTCGACCCTGCGCAGGATCGCGGCCATGCTGCCGAACGGCACGTTCGTGCGCGTCCGCGGTGCGGGCGCGCTGCCCGCGCTGAGCGCCGCCGAGGGCTGCGCCGCGACGATCGCGCGCAGCTTCCTGACGTCGCGCGGACACGTCGCCGCCGGCTGCGCGACGCACGCGGTGCATGCGCCCGGCGTGCGGGAGTTCCCTTCGACGCTCGCATCCGCGCCCGCCGCGCTGCGCGACGCGAAGGCGCACGGCCGCGACCGCTCCGATCTCTCCGACCGCCGGGCGGCGACGGCCGCCGCGCTCGGCGTCGCCGATGCGCTGGACAGCGCCGAGGCGGCCGGCGCGCCGGCGACCGTCAAGGGCCTCCGCGGCGGCACGGCGACCGTCACGCGCACGGCCAAGGGCGTCACGCTCGTGCTGCACGGACTGCGCTTCGTGCGCGATGCGGCGCTCGACGGCCTCGTCACCCACGACGCCACGACGGGCAGCGTCTACGCCGCGCTCTCGATGCGCAGCGCCGACGGCGCGACGCGTGCGTTCGTGCTCTCGTGGAGCACGAGCGAGGCGAGCGGCTACGCCGCCGCGCGCGGCAGCAGCGACACGCGTGCGCTCCTGCTCGTGCTGCGCGCGCCGTGACGCACCGCCGGACGACGGCGACCGATCACCGCGTTGCGACCATGCTCTGATCGCCGGCCTCCTGATCGTCCTCGGCACCGGGATCGAGCAAGCGGAAGAACACCCAGCACATGCCCGACACGAGCACGAACGACTGCTCGGCCATCATGAGCGCGCCGCCGAGGTTCTGATCCTCGTCCGGCGAGAGCCCCCAGAGCCGCGGCGTGTGCTGGTAGTACGGATAGAACGATGGCAGCCATGTGAGGCCGAGCCCGAGGAAGACCGACGTGACGAACGCCGCGAAGAGATAGAGCAGCGCGATCGGCGGCGTCAGGCGCCCGCCGGTCGCGGCCAGCACCGGCCACCAGAACACGAGGCCTGCGCAGATCAGGACGGCGTGCTCGACGTTGAGCAGGTGTGGATGCGTGAGCAGCGCGTCGTACACCGGCGCGAGGTGGATGCCGTACCAGCATGCGAGCCAGATCGGCAGCGCGACTGCCGGCCTCGTGAGGCCGGCGAGCACCGCGCCGCCGCGCACGACGATGGCGTCGCGCGTCTCCGCCGGCAGGCCGAGGATCAGCAATGGCGGCGCGATGTCCGCGATGATCGCGTTCTGCGCGAGATGCGCCAGCAGCAGGTAGTGGCTCGCGATCGTCTCGAGCGGCGAGTTGAGCGGAAGGGCGATGCAGACGAGTCCCAGTGCGAACACGATCGTGCGCGCGGCACCGGCCGAGCGCGCGCGCCTGGCATAGAGCACCGCTGCCGCGACGGCGATCGCCAGGAAGACCGGCTCGAAGGTGAAGCTCCACGGCGAAGGTGCGCTCATGCCAGGGCGGCCCGCGAGCGCGCCGGCACGAGCCGCGCCTGCCGCCGCTCCGCGCGCACGAGCAGTGCGACGCAAAGCGCGAGGCTCGCACCCTGCTCGAGCATCATGACGCCGCCGGCGAGGCGCTCGTCGGTGAGCGGCGAGATGCCCCACAGGCGGATGGGCTCGGCGCCGTACGAGGTGTAGAGCACGTGAGGACTGAGGATCAGCACATCGGCCAGCACCATGCCGAGCGCGAAGAGCGCGATCGCGACGCACATGCGGCCACGCAGCGACAGGTCGTTGTGACGCAGCGGATCGATCAGCAGCGTCCACACGAGCAGGCCGGCCGTGAAGAAGCACGCGTGCTCGAGGTCGTGGAGATACGGGTTGCCGAGGACGGCGTCGTAGGCCGCGGGAACGTGCCAGCCTCCGTAGGCAGCGGCCCAGAGGCCGAGGGTCACCGGAGGCCGGAGGAGCGCGCGGCCGGCGACGTGTACGCGACGGCTTCGACCCAGGCGGGACAGCAGCGCTCGCGGCATCGCGAAGAGGGCGAGCGGTCCTCGCAGCCCGACGATGATGAGGGCGGGTGCCGCATCGCCGAGGAGCACGTGCTGCAGCATGTGCAGCGAGAGCAGGTAGCGCTCACCGAGCGGATCCAGGGGCGAGACGACCGCCAGCAGCGCCAGCGCGATCCCCCCGGCGAAGGCGCACAGTCGCCCGATCGAGGCGAGATCGCGACGACCGCGGCCGCGCAGGCGCGCGAACCCGATCCCGTACAGCAGGCACGCCGCCACGGCGCCGCCGAGCGGGAGCGGCGCCCGCCATGGCCACGTGAACGCGGGAGCGGCAGGGCGGTAGGCCAGATCCGCGGCACCGGCGTGCGAGCTGATGTGCACGTCGAGCCGAACGTCGCGCCAGTCGCCGGTCGCGAGTGGAATCACCGCCTCGTAGCTGCTTCCGCGCCGGCGCGTGCGCAGGGGGCCGACGCGTCCCGCCGGCGTCTGCGCAGTCACCTCGACGCGTCCGTCCTCGACGGGCCGGCCGCGCGCACGCGTATGCAGCGACACGGTGTAGTCGACGACGCGCAGGCGCCCACCATCTCGGATGGCGCGCGCGTCGATCGTGACCCGGTACATGCCGACGCTGCGGGAGTCGAGGCGCGCGCCGCCGTGCGCCTGTGCGAACGGCGGAGCCAGCAACACCCAGCCGCCTGCGAGCACGCAGGCGATCGCGGCGAGGCCCGCCCGTCGGCGGGGCCGTCCGGCGAGCGCGGAGACCGCAGGGCGTCCGGGTGTGGTGATCGCAGGCATGGAGGGCACGCGGCGCCGGCGTCGGCGCGCTTGGATGAAGGAAAACCGACGCGTTGGTTTGCACACTACCCGCGCGCGCCTTCCGCGCGCGAGGGCATGCGGGAGAGCTGCCCACGCGACGCGCCGAGCGCCGGTGTCTGTACCGTGAGCGCACCCGGAGCGGCCCATCAGCTGAGCCGATGCCGCACGAGGAGCGCAGTGCCTGGATCCCTGGAACGAGCGTGGTCGACCTGCGCCGGCGCGCTCCTGCCGCGCTCCGCGGCGCCATGGCTCGTTCCCGGCATCGCGGCAGCCGCCGTGATCGCGACCGTGGCCACGGGACTCGGGCGGCTCGCCCCCGTGGTCGGCGCGCCCGTGTTCGCGATCGTCATCGGCGTCGTCGCGGCGACGACCCGCCCGCTGCCGGCGGTCATGCGCCCGGGCGTGTCGTTCACGGGCAAGCGGGTGCTCCAGGCCTCGATCGTCGTGCTCGGGCTCGAGCTCTCGGCCCGGCAGGTGCTCTCGATCGGTCGCAGCTCGCTGCCCGTGCTGATCGGGTCGCTCGTGATCGTGCTCGCGCTCGCCTGGGTGCTCGGGCGCGCGCTCGGCCTGCGCTCCGACCTGACGACGCTGATCGGGGTCGGCACCGCGATCTGCGGAGCCTCCGCGATCGCCGCGACCTCGGCGGTGATCGCGGCGGCCGAGGCGGACGTCGCCTACGCCGTGGCCACGATCTTCACGTTCAACGTCGTCGCCGTGTTGATCTATCCGGCGCTCGGCCACGCGCTCGATCTCTCGCAGCACGCCTTCGGCCTCTGGGCCGGCACGGCGATCAACGACACGTCCTCGGTCGTCGCGGCTTCCACGATCTACGGCCACGACGCGACCGCCTACGGCATCACGGTCAAGCTCACGCGGACGCTCGCGATCGTCCCGATCTGCCTCGCGCTGGCCGCTCTGGGGAAGCGACGGCGTTCCGCGACGGACGGCGCCGGCGAGGACGCCGCCGCGCCGCGGAGCGTCCGGCTCAGCGCGATCTTCCCGCTCTTCATCCTCGCCTTCGTCGTGGCCGTCCTGCTCAACTCGGCCGGCCTCGTGCCCTCGGGCTGGCACCACGCGCTGACCCGGCTCGCGAGCTGGATGATCACCGCCGCGCTCGCGGCGATCGGCCTCTCCACGCGCTTTCGCGACATCCGCGCCGCAGGCCCGCGCCCGATCGTCCTCGGCGCGATCCTCTGGGGCTGCGTCGGCGTCGCGAGCCTCGCGCTGCAGGCGGCCACGGGCACGCTCTGAGCGGCGAGCGGCCGGCACGTCTGGGAGCCGCCCACGCGAGCCGGCGGCCGCCCCGACGGGCTCGAGGGCCGCGCGCGCGGACACGGCATGCGTCCGTGCGATGCGCGCCTGAGAGCCGAGCGCACGCACCGGAGGTCACCGTCGCCGCTCGCACAGCGCACGCTCACCTGAACGCGAGTGCTGGTTTCGGAAACCGACTCCTGGGTCATCTACGCGCATCCAGGCTCCTTCCGACCAAGGAAACAGGCCTCGTGCCGGCAGCATTGCCCGATCCGGATCAGATCGTCCTCGTAGCGGGCGTCGCGTTGCTCGTCCTGGGCACGAGCCAGGCGCTTCGAGGCGCACGAGCGGCCGGGGCCGGACGGCACGTCCGCCGAGCCCGCTCCGATCTCGCGCGCAACCGCCTGTCGCCGAACGCCTACCGCCAGATGCACCGGCCGACGGACTCGGTGCCGGACGCCACATGCGCGCGCGATCGGGCGATCTGACACGCACCGGCGGAGGTGCGCCCTCGCGACCGAGGTGCGCTCTCGCGAGCCTCTCGAGCATGCGTCGGCTGGATCGGACGAGCCGTCCACGATGGCGGCGGCTGACGACGCCGCGACGTGCGTGAGAGGGATGACCGGCCGGCAATGGCGGTGATTCGCAGCATCCGTACGTGGTTGACGCTCACGCTGGTCGCGGTGAGCGCGCTCACCGCCGCGGTCATTGCGCTCTACGTCGTGCCGACCGCCGATCGCCAGTTTCGCTCACGCGCCCAGGATGCAGCGCTCGGCGTGACCGCGCGGGCCGCACACGACGTGGCCGGTGCGGAGTCTCGTGCCGGGGTCGGCGAGGCGCTCGCGCGAGCCTCGCGCGACGGCCAGCTCTCGCTCTGGCTGGTCGGCCAAGACGACCGCGTGATCGCCGCCTCGGCGCTCCCGAGCCTCGACCGGCGCAGCCTGCCCGACGAGGTCAAGGCGGTCGAGGTCGCGCTCTCCGGCAGGCGCTTCGTCCCGACGGGCAACGCCGTCGCGGCCCACGTCGTCGCCCTGCCGACGCAGACGCCGCAGGGCACGCGTGCCGCGCTCGTCGCGTACGCCCCACGGACGGGCTTCGCGACCCGTGCGAGCAACGCCCTGCGCCGCGAGCTCCTGCTCGGCTCGGGCCTCGCGGCCCTGATCGCGATCGGCGCGAGCGCCGTCGTCGCGACCCTCCTCACGCGGCGCGTACGGCGGCTCGCCCACGCGGCGAGCCGCATCGCCGACGGCGATTTCCACTTTCGCGTCGCCGACCATTTCCCCGACGAGATCGGATCGCTCGCCGACAGCATCGACGAGATGCGGGAGAGCCTGGCCGTCGCATTCGCGGCGCTCGAGCGGGAGCGCGGATCGCTGATCGCCGTCCTCGATCGGCTCGAGGAGGGAGTCGTGGCGCTCGACGCCAACGGCCTCGTGGACGTCTTCAACCCGGCTGCCGGGATGCTCCTCGGAGTGGACATCCAGCGGGGCCATCCCCTGACGCCCACGCTGACCGGACTCGGGCGCGACGAGATCCCGCGCCTCGACAGTCCCGGCACCACGGAGATCGAGACCCCGCAGGGCCGGTTCCTGCGCGTGCAGCGTGCGCCGCTGCGGGAGGGTGGCGGATCGCATCTCGTGGTCGTCTCGGATCGCACGGCCGAGCGCGAGCGCGAAGGAGCCGAGCGCCGGTTCGTCGCCAACGCGTCGCACGAGCTGCGCACGCCACTCGCGGCCATCGTCGCCGCCGTCGAGGTGCTGCAGGGCGGCGCCAAGGATGACCCCGGCGCGCGCGACGCGTTCCTCGCCGACCTGCAGCGCGAGGCCGAGCGGCTCCAGCGCCTCACCGAAGGCCTGCTCACGCTCGCACGCCTCGGCAGCGGCCAGCTCCGTCCGGGCGTTCGCGCCGTCGAGCTCGGGCCCAGGCTCGCGCACGTGGCCGAGCTCATGCGCGCGCTCGCGCAATCGGCGGGCATATCGATCGCAACGGCCGGCACGGGCACCGCGCTCGCCGATCCGGACATCCTCGACCAGGTGCTGATCGGCCTCGTCGGCAACGCGCTCAAGTACAGCGGCAGAGGCAGCCGGATCGAGCTCGCCGCCTACGAGCATCGCGGCGTCAGGGTGATCTCCGTCGCGGACACGGGCAGCGGCATCCCGGCGGCTCAGGTCGAGCGGGTGTTCGATCGCTTCTGGCGTGGCGACTGGGCTCGCGAGGCCGGCGGATTCGGTCTTGGGCTCGGCATCTGCAAGGAGTACGTCGAGGCGATGGGCGGCAAGATCTCGCTGCGATCGGTGCGCAGCGAGGGCACGACGGTCGAGATCGCGCTCCCGGCGGTCGTCTGATGGCGGCGCGCATCCTGCTGGCCGACGACGAGCCCGCGCTGGTGCGCTCGCTGACCTATGCGCTCGAGCGCGAGGGCCACCTGGTGGACGCGGTGCCGGACGGCCCGACCGCCCTCGAGCGCAGCAGGGCGAGCGACTACGACCTCGCGATCCTCGACATCATGATGCCGGGCCTCAGCGGGCTCGAGGTCTGCCGTGAGATCCGGCGCGAGAGCTCGCTGCCGATCATCTTCCTGACGGCTCGGGACTCCGAGATCGATACGGTCGTGGGACTCGAAGCGGGAGCGGACGACTACATCTCGAAGCCGTTCTCGGTGGCCGAGCTCGTGAGCCGCGTCGGCGCGCTGTTGCGGCGCCGCAGGCTCGACGCAATGGACCGCGCACCCGTCGGCATCGCGATCTCCGGGATCGAGATCGATCCGCGGACGCGAACGGTGACAGCCGACGGCCGCGAGGTCTCGCTCACCGGCGGCTAGTTCGACCTGCTGCTGTTGCTCGCCGAGTCTCCCGGCCAGG
>DASXXY010000070.1:0-4357 GCA_036502805.1 Gaiellales bacterium
GACGCCGGCCATGATGACGGCCGCGCTCTCGCCGTGGACGAGCACGAAGCGCAGGCCGGCGCGCTCGCACGCGCCGACGACCTCGAGGTTGTTGCCGCCACCCGGCAGGCCGTAGACGACGCGCGTGCCGGCGGCTGCGAGGCCGCCGACGATGCTGTCGGCGAGCTCGGCGGCGGGGCTGCTCACGGCGCGGCCGCCGGCGCCTCGGCGTGGGGTGCGACAGCCGTCAGAGCGGCGTCACGGGATCGCCCACGCGCACGTGGCCGGTCGTCACGACGTCGCCCACGACGCCCAGCGGCAGCGGCTCGGTGGTCGCGATGTCGCGCCGGTAGCTCGCGAGCACGCGCAGCGTGTCGAAGTCGCGCAGGCCCGTGTCGGGATCGCACGTCGTGACGACGCAGCGGCCGATGTTGCCGAGCGGGCGCACGACCGCGTCGCCGATGCGGACGTCGCGCCCGATCCACCTGTCCTCGGCGTACGGTTCGACGCCGTCGATCTCGAAGAGCATCCGGAAGCGCCGCGAGTCGAGGCCCTCGACGCCGCCGGTGTGCGCGAGGTCGGCGATCGAGGCCTCCGAGATGATGCTCACGCCGGCGTCGGGCCCGCGGTCGCTGGCTGCGCCGACCTCGTCCGACATGATCACCCGCAGCTCGATGCCGCACCACGCGGCGAGCGCGGCCGCCCACGGCCCGAGCACGACGTGCCCCTGCGCGGGGCGGCCGAAGAAGACCGTCTCGATGCGCTCGCCGAGCGCGAGCTCGTGCGTGACGACCTCGCCGCCGGGGAACACGAGCGTCAGCGTCTCCGCGGCGATGTCGAGCCGGCTCTGGACGAGCGAGAGCCGCATCGACGCCTTGCCGTTCAGCATCCGCCCGTCCATGTCGACGAGATGCAGCCGGCGGTTCTCGGCGACGCCGTTCGGGCCGAGTGCCACCGCGTCGACCGCGTGCACCGCGAGACCCTTGATCGGGGCGATCGAGATGCGCGTGATGCGCGCTTCGCCGGTCGGCTGCTGCACTCGGCCATCGTACCGAGGCCCGCCGGCTCGACCGGCCTGGCGCGCGCGCGACCCGAAGGTTCTCGCGCGCCCGACGTCGGGGGCGCGGCCCGGATCCGGCACTGCTGCCGCCGCGGGCGCCCGCCTACGCCGGGGCTACGGCGCGCTCTTCGCCGAGCGCGTTCAGCAGGCCGACAGGGGCTGCGACGTCGACTTCCTCGTGGGGCTCGCCGACGAGCCGCCGCAGACGGACCCGCTGGGGTTCCTGCCGGGCGCCATCGGCGGCTGGTGAGCCGCGCCCGGGTGACGCCCGGCTACTCCGCGCCGATCTGGTCGAAGTAGCGCTCCGCCAGGCGGCGCCCGAGGTCGCTCAGTCCGGTCGTCGGCGCGCGCATGTGGCTGCTCGTGAGCACGCCTCGGCGCACCAGCAGGTGCTTGGCACACGCGTTGAAGTGCTCGATCCCCTGTGACTCGAAGACGAGCAGCGGCAGGACCCGTCCGAAGCGCCGCTGCGCCGCAGCGGCATCGCCGGCGCGCCAGAGCGCGTAGATCGCGGTCAGCTCGTCCGTGACGTCAGCCCCCGGCGCGATCCCGGCGGCGCCCTGCTCGAGCGTGTCCAGGAGGTACAGCCCGGCGTTGCCGCCGAAGACCGCGAGCTCGCCGGCCGCCGCCTCGACCCATTCGGCGATGCGCTCGGGCCCGGCCTCGAGCTTGACGCACGCGATCTCCGTGCACGATCGCGCCAGCGCGACGACGCGCTCGGGCCCGAGCTCGACGCCGAGGAACTCGGGGGCGTCCTGGACCATCGCCGGCAGGCCACCGGCCGCCGCGATCTCGGCGAAGTAGCGCGCGAGCTCGTGACGCGACGGCCGCGTCGTGACCGGTGGGGGGATGACGACGCCGTCCGCTCCTGCCGCGCGTGCGTCGCGGGCCAGGACGAGCGAGGTGTGCAGCGACTCGGCGCCGACGCCGGCGAGCACGGGCACGCGCCCGGCCGCAGCCTCGACGATCACCTCGAGCGCCGCTCGCCGCTCGCCGGGCGTGAGCCGGAAGACCTCGCCGGCGAGGCCGAAGCAGAGCAGGCCCTGTGCCCCGCACTCGACGCTGAAGCGCGTCACGGCCGCCTGCGCCTCGAGGTCGAGCGAGCCGTCGCTGCCGAACGCCGTCGGGATGCTGGGGAAGATCCCCGCCCAGGCCGCGGCCGCGTCGCTCATGGCCGCACCAGCGGGTGCCCGGCGACCTCCACGTCGACGGCGTTCACCGACCAGCCCGCCAGGCCGGCCAGGAAGAGCGTGCGCAGATCGTCGCCGCCGAAGGCGAGATTCGTCGGAGTCGTCATGAACTCTCCCGTGAAGTCGTCGAGGTAGATCTCGAGCGTGCCGTCGGGCGCGAGGCGGTAGACGCGATCGGGCCGGCAGCAGCCGATGTAGAGCGTGCCGTCGGCGGCGAAGGCGAGGCCGTCCGGCACGGTGCCGGGCAACGGCAGCGTCGCCTCGCGCGCGCCGAGCTCACCGTCGGCGAGCGGGTAGCTGGAGACGCCGGGCCAGCGCGACTCGACGACGTAGAGGCGGCTCTCGTCGGGGGCCAGCGCGAGCCCGTTCGGAAAGCGCCTGCAGGCGTCGTCGGCGATCTCCGCCTCGCCTCCGCGGGGGACGCGGAAGAGGAATCCGTCGTCGCTCGTCCAGCCGGAGCCGGACTCGGTCGCCCAGAGCGTGCCGTCGCTCGCGAAGGCCGGGAAGTTCGGCGAGACGAGCTTGCGGCCCTCGACGCTGTCGAGCAGCGTCTCCCAGGTTCCGTCGGGTGCGATGCGCACGAGCCGGCCGTTGCCGGCGTCGCACGCGATGCACGCGCCGGCTCCGTCGAACGCGAGGCCGAGCAGGAACCCGCCGGGCCGGCAGACGACCTCGACCGCGCCGTTCGCCGGATCGATCCGGAGGAGGTCGCCGGCCTCGGTTCCGCAGTAGAGGTGGCCGTCGTGCCAGGCCACCCCTTCGGGATGGTCGATGCCGCCGGCGACTGCGCGCACGGCGGTCGCCGCATCGCGCAGCGCGCTCACGCGCGCGCCCCGCGATTGCGCGCGGCGGCCTCGCGGAGCCCCTGCATGTAGCCGATCGCGTGCAGGCGGCCGAGCAGCGCATAGGACGGGTCGTCGTTGGGCTCGCCCGCGAGCGTCGGCACGTGATCGGGGCGCAGCACCCCGTCGAACTCGAAGTCGTGCCAGGCCTCCATGCAGGCGAGCATGTCGGTCTTCCCCTCGTCGTGGAACGTCTCCTCGAAGTCGGTGGCCGTCCCGCGCACGTCGCGGAAGTGCCCGAACGCGATTCGCCCGGCCTTGCCGAACTGCCGGATCACGGCCGGCAGGTCATCGCAGAAGAGCGTGAAGTTGCCCTGGCAGAGGCAGATCGCGTTGGCCTCGCTGTCGGCCAGCGCGAGCGCGCGCTCGAACGCCTCGGCGCTGATCATGATCCGGCCGACGCCGCGCAGCTCCGGGATCGGCGGGTCGTCGGGGTGGAGGGCGAGCCGCACGCCGGCCGCCTCGGCGACCGGGACGACGCGCGCCATGAAGTACTCGTAGGCCGACCAGAGCTGCTCGGCGGTGACCGCGCCGGCCCAGGTCGGCGACGGCGCTCCCATGTCGGCGAGCCGGAACGCGGTCACGAGCGCACCGCCGCGACCCCGCCGGCTCGTCGTCGTGCGCGTCCAGTTGACGCACGCCATCCAGTTGTAACAGAGCATCGGAATGCCGAGCCGGCCCATGTTGCGGATCAGCGTGCAGAAGTGCTCGATCTCCTCGTCGCGCCCCGTGAGGCCGAGGCGCGCGCGATCCATCGGCGGCCAGTCCTCGATGCCCGCGAGCGTCAGCCCTGCGCTCTCGTAGCGCTCCTGCATGCGCGCGAGCGGCAGGTAGTCCCACGGTCTGTCGCCCGTGTTGTCGTGCCGCCCGTCGGGTGCGTCCTCGAGCTCTGAGATCACCGACTCGACGCCCACCTGGCGCACCGTCTGCCAGAACTCGATCGGCCGCGGGTTGAAGTACTCGGCGATCCGGACCACCGCGCTCACGCTCCCAGTCCAGGGGCTCCTTGATCGTTCAAGCGGCGACTCTAGCGACGCGGCGCCGGCGATGCAACCGACGCGCCCCTTGACACGATCCCGGGCAGGAATATACTCGGCCGACCCGGGGCGCTTGAACGATAAACGAGACCTGGGAACGACAAGGGAAGGGGTGATCCGATGGCTGAGCGACCGGCAGTTCCCCAGGCGCACTTTGCGCGCAAGGCCACAGGGCTCGTGCGCGACATAAAGGTGCGCGACGCCGTCATCTTCAACGTCCTACCGGCCTGTCCGGGCCTCGTCATGGCC
>DASXXY010000071.1:0-4406 GCA_036502805.1 Gaiellales bacterium
CACGCCGCGGATCCGCAGGCGCCCGGCCGCCAGCAACGCGAGGTGGCCGCCCGCGCTGTGGCCGGCGATCGCGACGCGGCCGGCGTCGATCTCGGCCGGCAGGGCGGTCGCGGCCGAGACGACGTCCTCGAGCGGCGCGGGCCAGTCGCCGCCGCAGTCGAGCCGGCGGTACTCGACGTTCCAGACCGCGAGCCCGCGGGCAGTGAGGTCGGCGGCCACGCGGTGCTGGAGGTCGCGCGCGTACTCGGCGCGCCAGCAGCCGCCGTGCACGAGCACGACGCCGGGGTGCGGGCCCGGGCCGGCCGGCAGCCAGAGCTCGGCGACCTGCTCGGGGTGCGGCCCGTAGCTCGTCGTGGACGCCGGTGGCATGCGCGTCAGCGCGCCGGCAGCAGGGCGCGCAGCCCGGCCGCGGCGCGCCAGCAGTCGTGGTAGCTCGAGTACAGCGGGATCGGCGCGAAGCGCACGATGTCGGGCTCGCGCACGTCGCAGACCACGCCGTGCTCGGCGCGTAGGCGCGCAGCGAGCGCACGCGCCTCGGGCACGCTGACGGAGAGCTGGCAGCCCCGCCGCGAGGCGTCGCGCGGCGTCAGCACCTCCGCGCGGCACGCGGCGACGACGCCGTCCAGTAGCGCCTCGAGGTAGCCCGTGAGGCGCAGCGAGCGCGCACGCAGCGCCGGCATCCCGACGGCGTCGAAGAGCTCGAGGGAGGCCCGCAGCGGCGCGAACGCGAGCACCGTCGGCGTCGACACCTGCCAGCCGGCCGCGCCCGTGCGCGGCACGAAGCCCGGCTCCATGCGGAAGCGCTCCGCGGGATCGTTGCCCCACCAGCCGGCGAGTCGCGGCAGCGAGGAGTCGCGACCGTGGCGCGCGGCGACGTAGGCACCGGCGGGCGCGCCGGGGCCCGCGTTGACGTACTTGTAGTGGCACCAGGCCGCCCAGTCGACATCCCACTCGCTGAGCGCGAGCGGCACGTTGCCGATCGCGTGCGCGAGGTCCCAGCCGGCGATCGCGCCGATGTCGTGCGCCGCGGCCGTGATCTCGGGGATCGCGAAGAGCTCGCCGGTGAGGTAGTTGACGCCGCCGAGCAGCACGAGTGCGACGCCGCCGCGCAGCCGCTCGAGCTCGGCCACGACGTCCTCGGTGCGCAGCGACGCCTCGCCCGCTCGCGGGCGCAGCCGGACGACGGCCGCGGCCGGGTCGAAGCCGTGCAGGCGCGCCTGCGAGGCCACGGCGTGCGAGTCGGAGGGGAAGGCCGCGTCCTCGATCACGATCCGGAAGCGCTCCGCCGTCGGCCGGTAGAACGTCGTCAGCATGAGATGGAGGTTGACCGTGAGCGTGTTCATGGCGACCACCTCCTCCAGCTCGGCGCCGGCGAGGCGCGCGAGCGACGGGCGCAGCTCGTCGCTCGCGGTCAGCCACGGCTGCTCGCCCTCGAACCAGCCCTCGACCGCAAGCTCGGCCCATGCGCCGAGCTCCTGCTCGAGCGCCGCCGCCGCGCCGAGCGGCTGCAGGCCGAGCGAGTTGCCGGCGAAGTACGCCCACTCGCCGTCGCCGGAGCCCGGCCACGGCGGGATCAGGAAGTCGCTCCTGCGCGAGGGGTCGTCCGCGTCGCGCGCGAGCGCGTCGGCTTCGTCGAGCACGGGCGCCACGGCGGCCACGATACCGCCTGCCGCTACCCTGCGCGGGATGCCGGCCGCGCTCGACGGGATGTTCCGCCTCGACGGTCGCGTCGCGATCGTGACGGGCGCCTCGCGTGGGCTCGGCGAGCGCTTCGCGCGCGTCCTGCGCGCCGCGGGGGCCGAGGTCGTCGCGGCCGGGCGCGACGCGGCCGCGCTCGAGCGGCTGGCCGCCGAGACGGGCGCGACGTACGAGGCCGGCGATGTGCGCGACGACGCTCACCTCGAGCGCCTCGTGCAGCACGCGCTGGAGCGCCACGGGCGCCTCGACATCGCCGTCGCGAACGCCGGGATCGCCGACGTCGTGCCGTTCGAGGAGCAGGATCTCGTGCAGGTGCGCGCCACGATCGACGTCAACCTCGTCGCCGTGATGGTGCTCGCGCAGCTCGCCGGCAGGGCCATGCTCGCGGGCGGGGGCGGCACGATCGTGAACGTGGCCTCGATCCTCGGGCTCGTCGCTCCCGGCGACACGGCGATGGCGGCCTACGCCGCCGCCAAGGCCGGCGTGATCGGCGTCACGCGCGACCTCGCCGCCGAGTGGGGCACGCGCGGCATCCGCGTCAACGCGCTCGCACCCGGCTACTTCCCGACCGCGATGACGGGAGGCCTCGAGCATCCGAAGGCGATCGCGCGCATCGAGGCGCGCACGCTGCTCGGCCGCGTTCCGCGCCCGGACGAGCTGGACGGCGCCCTGCTCTTCCTGGCCTCCGACGCCTCCAGCTACATGACCGGGCAGGCGCTCGTGATCGACGGCGGATGGACCGCCTGGTAGAAAGCCGACATATCAACGACTAGTCAATGATATGCTCCGGCCATGGCTACCTCGAATACATCCACCGCTCTCTCCACCGCCCTCCAGCTCGCCTTTGCGCGCACCGTCATCGTCCGCGACATCGACATGTCGCTCGCCGGCCATCACGGCCTCGGGCTGAACGACGTGGCGCTCCTGCTCGAGCTGCACGGCGCCCCCGAGGGCCGTCTCCGGCGCCTCGACCTGGCCGAGCGCCTCGGCATCACGCCCTCCGGCGTGGCCCGGCAGCTCGCGCCGATGGAGCGCCGCGGCCTGGTCGGCCGCGAATCGCACCCCGACGACGCCCGCCTCGCGCTCGTCGTGCTCACGGACGCCGGCGCCCGCGTTGTCGCGGACGTCCTGCCGACCGCTGAGGAGGCCGCGACGCGCGTGCTCGGCAAGGTCTGGAACGAGGCCGAGCAGCAGCAGGCGCTCGCGCTCCTGCAGCAGGCCCGCGCCTGAGGCCGGCCGGGCGGGGCGCGCGAAGGGATCGCGCGCCTCGCCGGGCTCGGGCGACTAGCGGAACGTGGTCGGCTCGTCGCGAACGACGGTGGTCGTCTGCGCGCTGCTGCGACCGAAGCCGCCCCAGCTCGACCAGAAGATCAGCGAGAGCACGAGGCCGACTGCCCCGACGACCATGAGCACGACGCCGACCGTCTGCAGGTTCACGCCGGACGTGGTGGCGGACACGGCCCACTTGAGGATCGCGCCGACTGCGATCAGGACGAGACTGGTGCTGATGCCCATTTTGGAGCCTCCGTTCGGATTGGCGGCCAACAGTCCCCGGTTCGAGATCGACCGGTTCCCGCTCCTGCAGCTCCGAAACGTTGTGAAAGCTCACCGCGCGCTCGCGTCCACCACCGCCTGCGGGATGCGCCCGGCCGGCTCCTCGGCGATGCGGTTGAGCACGTAGAGGAACCACTGCTCGCCGAAGACGACGTAGAGGCGCGTCGCGAGGCCGGCGTCGCGCAGCGCATCCAGACCGGTGTCGCCGAGTCCCTGGAGCGTCTCGAACTCGACGGTGCGCTCGGCCGGCGAGGCGGCGGCGAGACGCCCGTGCGCCCGCAGCGCCGCGATCGCGCGCTCCTGCAGGTCGGCATCGTGGGTGGCGATCGAGCAGCGATGGCCGCTCGCGACGAGCGCGTCGGCGAAGCCCGCGAAGACGCCGGCGAGCGCGGGATCGTCGCGCGCCATCGCGACCTCGGGGGACTCCAGGTACGACCCCTTGAGCAGGCAGATGCGCCCGGGGCGCGCGAGCAGCGTCTCGAGATCGCGCTCGCTGCGGTGCAGCCGGGCCTGCAGCCGGATGCCGACGTTGTCATGGCGTTCGCAGAGGCGCGCATGGCAGTCGAGGATGGCGCCCGTGCGATCGGAGCCCTCGGCCGAGATGATCACCTCGCTGCCGAAATTGCCCGCAGCGGTGGCCAGCGACGAGACCGCGCGCACGCAGACGTCGCGGTCGACGAGCAGGCCGAGGTGCGAGAGGTCGAGCGAGAGCGAGCAGTCGAGGCGCTCGCGCGCGATCAGCGCCGCCGTCCGCCCGAAGACGTCGGCGGCCTCCCGCGCGCCCGCCAGGTCGCGGATCGACTCGCCCATGTAGTCGACCGTGGCGGCATGGCCGCGCGCATTCGCGGCCGCGATCACGGGATGCGCATCCGCCAGCGTCTCGCCCGCGATGTAGCGCGCAGCGACCCGGCGCGCAACCGCGCGCAGCCCGGGGTCGGCGAGCACGGCGGCCTTCGCGCCCTCGTCGAGCGCGAGCCGGCGCAGCGCGTCGGCCGCAGCGCCGGTGATGCCCTCAGGCGCCGGCGCGGGCGCGCTCATGCCGGCTTGCGCGCCTTGCGTGCGTCGGTGCCCAGGCGCTCGAAGCGCTCGGGGTGCGTCGACACGTAGTCGCGCACCGACTCCGCCGGCGTCCCCGTCACGCGCCGCACGACGTC
>DASXXY010000072.1:0-18330 GCA_036502805.1 Gaiellales bacterium
TCCCCTGCGATGTACCGAACATATGTTCGTATAGTACCAGGCTGACGCGGCCAAAGTGTGCCGAGATTGTGCCGACATGCGGGGACTTTCACCACCAACCAACAGCGACACGCGGAGCATCGCGACCATCCGCCCCAACCACCCTCCCAGCTGATGCACGAACCGCCACGGGAGCGCGCACGAGACGCGGAGCACCGCCACCGCCACCGCCACCGCCGAACCCCGGCCAGCGGCAGCCACCCCGCACCGTCGACGAAGGCGGCATTGCACGATCGGGGTCAGACCCCCA
Organism: Gaiellales bacterium; assembly: GCA_036502805.1. GTDB lineage: Bacteria > Actinomycetota > Thermoleophilia > Gaiellales > JALYLC01 > JALYLC01. Next base: position 290 of record DASXXY010000072.1, read on the forward strand.
TCGTGCACCGGCCACGCCCGCGACTCCCACACGCACGCGGGCGTGCACGACGGGTTTCAGACCCCGATCGTGCACGCACCGCCGCGCGCGCCAGAGATCCGCCACCACCCCCAGCTGATGCACGAACCGCCGCGAGAACGCGCTCCGAAGCGCGGAGCACCGCGACCGCGACCGCCCGACCGCGACCGCCGGACCCCAGCCAGCGACCCCCACCCCGCACCGTCAACGAAGCCGGCACTGCACGCTCAGACGTCAGACCCCCGGCGTACACCGGCCACGCCCGCGACTCACACACGCTCGCGGGCGTGCACGACGGGTTTCAGACCCCGATCATGCACGCACCGCAGCTCCGCGCAACCACCCCCAGCTGATGCACGAACCGCACGAGAGCGCGCCACGGGAGCGCGCCGCGGGAGCGCGCCGCGGGAACGCGCCGCGCAACGCGAAGCACCGCGACCGCACAACCGCGGCCAACGGCAGCCAGCCCGCGCTTTCCCCCAAGGCCAATCCGACGAACGAACCACCACCCGCCGCCAGCGCAGCGTGCCCGCTCGGGCAACCAGCCTCACAGGCTCAACTGCATGCGCGGACGGCCGATTACCCGGCTGATGCCGATCGCAGACATCGTCAGCCGCGTGAACCAGATCGAGACGCTCGTCGCACGCGCCGCTGCTCCGGCATCGCCGGACGCGACCGCATTTCCGGCGGCGCTCACGGCTTCGGCTCTCACGACCGACGCTCTGCCGGCAACGTCCGTGACGGCACTTCAGGCGCCCTACGGCGTCCTCTCGCAGCCGGCGATGGTCGGCGGATCCAACGGCGCCAACGTGCTCGCGGCCGCCGAGGGCCAGGTCGGCCAGAGCGAGGTACCGCCAGGCTCGAACGACGGGCCGTCGCTCGCCGTCTACCGCACGGCCGTCGCAGGCTCGGCTGCCGGTCAGCCGTGGTGCGCGACCTTCGCATCCTGGTGCGCGGCCCAGGCCGGCGTGCCCATCGGCGACGGCGGCGCGGGCTCCGCATCCGTGGCCGCGATCACCGGCTGGGCCAAGCGCACCGGCCACCTGCTGCCGTCGTCCTCGACGCCGGCTCCGGGCGACCTCATCCTCTTCGGCAGCCGCCACATCGGCATCGTCGAGTCGGTCAACGCCGACGGCTCCCTGACGACGGTCGAGGGCAACCACGGCAACGCCGTGACACGCGCACAACGGTCGCCTTCCGAGGCGACCGGCTACGTCCGGCTCTGACCGGCCCTCAGACGCGCACGTCGACGTGGGGGAAGCCCCCGCCGTCCTCGTCGTCCGGCGGCTCCTCGCGCGCCGGCCGATCGTCGCGCTCACGCGGCGGCGGACGGTCGTCGTCGCCGATGCGCCGCCGCCGGCCCACGGCCCGCGCCGGTGGCGTCGGCGCCACGAGCGGGAGATCGATCGGGAGGATCGGCTCCATTACCTCGCGCTCTCCTCAGCGTTGCGCGCACGTCGCACGGCTGCGATCGCCTGCCCCGTCAGCACGCGCCGCCAGACCGCGACCGCGATCGCCCACGTCAGCAGGTAGGCGACGACGCCGCCCGCGACCGCATGCTCCAGCGCAGGCGCCAGCTCGGCCCCATGCATGACACCGCCCGCGAGCACGAGCCCCCAGCCGGCGAAGCCGCCAGAGGCCTTGCTGCGCCGGATCGAGCCGGCCGCACGAGGATGCTTCGCGAGCGACGTGACGTGCGACATCAGAGCCTCGGCCTCATGCGGCGAGCGCCATGCGCACGAGCTCGTCGGCCTCGGCCGGATGCAGGCCGTTCGCCGCATCCGCGCTGTCCGTCACGAACGAGATCGGCAGGCCGAAGGCGAGCGACAGCACGACGGGCATGCACGTCTCCGACGCTCGGTCGGCGCCCGTGACGAGGATCTGCGACGGGGCCAGCGCACCCGAGAGCTGCTCGAGCAGCGCCCGGCCGGTCTCGAACTCGATGTCGTTGCGCATCACGACGTGCGTCTCGTGCGCGCGCAGCCGCTCGAGCATCCGCGCGGGCCGCTTGAACGAGCGCGGATTGCGCGGATCGAGCGCCGGCGTGTCCACGACCACGACCTCCGACTTGCGCAGATGCGCCCGTGAGATCGCCTCGGGACGGCTCGCGATCTCGAGTGCGATGCCGTCGTCCTCCGTCAGCCGCGCCAGCTCGAACGCGTCGCGCGCGTGCTCCACGCTGACCGCGAGCACCTTCCGGCCGGCCGCCGCGTAGGTGTGGCAGAGCTTCGCGGTCGTCAGCGTCCGGCCGGACTCGGCCGTGCCGATCAGCGCGATGATGCGGCGCTTCCGCTCGCTGCCGGCGGAGACGCGGATGCGCCGCGTGAGCGCGCGGTTCGCGAGCACGTCGAACGGCACGCCGGGCGCGAACGGCAGCAGCGTGCGCGCGGCCTCGGCGACGATGTCGTCGGCGATCGCGGCACCGAAGCCCGCAGCGACGAGGCTCGCACGCGCGGCCTCGTGGCCGTCGGCGGAAACTGCCTGGAACTGCGTCCGGCCGATCCGGATGCGCGCCTCGACGGGTGCGTCGGCAGGCATCTCGGCAGGCACGACCGCGCGCGCGACGATCGGTGCATTGGCGCGCGGCGGAGCCGGGGCCGGGGTCTGCGGGCGCGCCTTCGCCTGTGCGGTGGCCGCCGGCGCAGGGGCGGGGGCGGGGGCGGGCGCCTCGTCGAGCGGCGTCTCCGCGGCCGGCATCGAAAGCGCCTCCGAGAGCTCCGTCGCGAACGGCGAGGACTGGTCGATGAGCGTCTGCAGGAGCGCGCTCTGCGGATCCGGGCGCGGCTCGCCGGTGTCGTACGCATCGACGACCGTGCGCGCCGGCTGGGCCTGGCGCACGGCTGCCGCACGCGCCTCGATCTCGACGCACTTCTTGCCGAAGAAGCCGCCGACGCCGCCGATGACGCCCTCGCGCTGACGCACGATGACCGCGTCGGGACCGAGCTCGCTGCGGATGCGCGGGAGCACCTCCTCGAGCGTGCCGCCCCGATAGGTGGTTGTCCTGTGCCTGGCGTTGCTCATCTCGCGACCTTTCGTGTCATGCGGCCACCAACCCCGCGCTCTCGACCCTGATGCCGGCGACGATCTCGTTGTACGAGACCACCGCGAGCTGCGGGAACGACTGTTCGACGAGCTGCCTCACGTGCCGCCGGACGCGGCTCGAGCAGACGACGACGGGCCGCCCGCCCGCAGCCGTCATGCGCTCCACGGACTCGCCGAGCGAGGCCAGCAGCGCGCGCGCCCGCACCGGATCCAGCGCGAGCACCTCGCCCTCGGGCGTGAGCGCGAGCGAGTCGGCGACCTCGAGCTCGAGCGAGGGCTCGAGCGAGATCGCGCGCAGCGTGTTGTCGGCGTCCAGGTAGCCGGAGGTGATCGCGCGCCCGAGCGCCTGGCGCGCGGCCTCGGCCAGCTGGGCCGAGTCGCGCGTGATCATCGCGCGGTCGCCGATCGCCTCGAGGATCGTGCCGAGATCGCGGATCGAGACGCCCTCGCGCAGCAGGTGCTGGAGCGCGCGCTGGACCTCGCCGATGCCGAGCTTGTCGGGCACGACGTCGTCGACGGCGGCCGAGTTCTGATCCTTCAGGCCGTCCAGCAGCTTGCGCGTCTCCTGGCGCGTCAGCAGCTCGTCGGCATGGCGGCGGATCGTCTCCGTGAGGTGCGTGACGATGACCGACTCGCCGTCCACGACGGTGTAGCCGAGCGCCTCGGCCTCGGCCCGGCCGCTGTCGTCGATCCAGACGGCGGGCAGGCCGAACGCGGGCTCGGTCGTCGGAATGCCGGCGAGGCCGGGAATCGCGTCGCCGGGGTTCATCGCGAGCCGGTGACCGGGGATCAGGCGGCTGCGCGCCACCTCGTCGCCGCGCACCTTGATCACGTACTCGTGCGAGTCGAGCGAGACCTCGTCGTGGATCCGCACGGGGGCGATGACGATGCCGAGCTCGCCCGCGATCTGGCGGCGGATCAGCCCCACGCGTGCGAGCAGGCCCCCGCCGGAGCGCGCATCGACGAGCGGGACGAGCCCGAAGCCGACGGACAGCTCGAGCGGGTCGACCGCGAGCGCGCCGAGCACCGGGTCGCCCGGCGCGGCCTCGAGCTCGAGCGGCGCGGGCGGCAGCGCGGCCGTCGCCTTGTGCTGCGCGTTGATCGTGCGCCCGAGCATCACGAGCACGCCGCCGACGATGAAGAACGGGATCTTGGGCAGGCCCGGCACGAGGCCCATGGCGCAGATCACGCCGCCGCCGAGCATCGTCGCGCGCGGCTGGCTGAGCAGCTGCGCGGTGATCTCGCTGCCGAGGTCCTTGTCGCTGCCCGAGCGCGTCACGATCACGCCGGTCGCCGTCGAGATCAGGAGCGCCGGGATCTGCGCCGCGAGGCCGTCGCCGATCGTCAGCAGCGAGAACGTGTGCAGCGAGTCGGAGACCGAGAGGTGGTGCGTCAGCACGCCGACGGTGATGCCGCCGATGAGGTTGATCACGACGATGATCACGCCCGCCACGGCATCGCCCTTGACGAACTTCGAGGCGCCGTCCATGGCGCCGTAGAAGTCGGCCTCCTTGCGGATGTCGGCCCGGCGCACGCGCGCCTCGTCATCCGTGATCTGGCCGGCGTTGAGGTCGGCGTCGATCGCCATCTGCTTGCCGGGCATCGCGTCGAGCGTGAAGCGCGCCGCGACCTCCGCGACGCGCCCGGCGCCGTTCGTGATCACGACGAACTGGATCACGATCAGGATGAAGAAGATCACGAGGCCGACGACGAGGTTGCCGCCGACGACGAAGCTGCCGAACGCGTGGATCACGCCGCCCGCGTTGCCGTGCAGCAGGATCAGCCGCGTGACGCTGACGTTGATCGCGAGCCGCAGGAGCGTCGTGAACAGGAGCAGCGACGGGAACGCGGCGAACTCCACCGCGCGCGGCACGTACATCGTCGTGATCACGATCACGAGCGCGCCCGCGATGTTGAGCGTGATGATCAGGTCGATCAGCGCCGCCGGCAGCGGCACGACCATCATCACGACGACGAGCACGACGGCGAACGCCGCGGCCAGGTCGCTCTGCTTCAGCAGGCGCTGCAGGAATCCGTCCACGGGCTAACGGCCCCTCAGGGGGAGGCGGCGACGCACGCCCCGCGAGGATGCGCGTCGCCCGTCGGGGGGATTCCGGCCGGGCACTGCTACCCCTTGATCGGCCGCGGAATGCCTCGCTTTAGGCATCATGCGACCGCCGCCCGCAGGCGGCCGGCGGCGCGCAGCACGAACGCGAGCACCTGCGCGACGGCCGTGAACAGCTCCTCCGGGATCTGCGAGCCGATCTCGACGTCGCGGTAGAGGGCGCGCGCGAGCGGCGCCTCGTGCACGATCGTCACGCCCGCCTCCTCGGCGACCCGCCGGATCGCGAGCGCGATGTTGTCGACGCCCTTCGCGACCACCTCGGGCGCCGGCCGCGTGCCGTCGTAGCGCAGCGCAACCGCGTAGTGCGTCGGGTTGACGATCACGACGTCGGCCGAGGGGACGTCCGAGAGCATCCGCCGGCGCGCCAGCTCGGACTGCCGCCGGCGCATCTGGCCCTTCATCTCGGGCGCGAGGTCGGCCTCCTTGTGCTCGCGCCGCACCTCTTCCTTGGTCATCTTGAGCGACTTCTCGTGCTTGTGCCGCTGGAAGGCGTAGTCGATCGCCGCGACCAGCGTGAGCACGGCGCCGACGCGCAGCACGAGCGACAGCACGGTGTGCGCGAGCGCGGCCGCCAGCTGCCCGGGAGGCATGCCGACGAGCGTGCCCATCGTCGGCAGCTGCGACCACACGGACCAGAACGCGACGCCACCGATGATCGCGGTCTTGACGAGCGTCTTCGCGAGCTCGAACGCCTGGGCCGGCGCGAACATGCGCTTGAGGCCCTTGAGCAGGCTGATCTTCGCGAGCGAGGGCGTGAGCGCCTTGCCGTTGAGGTGGAGGCCCACCTGGGCGACGCTCGCGAGCACGCCGCCCACGGCCGCGGCGATCATCACCGGCGCGGCGATGCCGGCGAACGAGCTGATCGCCCAGCTCGTGATCTGCTTCTGCCCGGCCGGGCTCGCGAGCGAGGGATCGGCCGTGTGGCTGAGGCCCGTGGCCATGATCGCCTTGGCCTTGTCGAGGATCTGCGGCCCCGTGACGGCGAGCGCCCCGAACGTCGCGAGCAGCACGGCGACCGAGTTGATCTCCGCCGAGCGGGCGACCTGTCCGTCCTTGCGCGCCTTCTCCCGGCGCTTGCCGGTGGGCTTCTCGGTCTTCCCCTGATCGGGCACTAGGACCCCAGCTGCATGAGCGCGCGGCCGATGGCCTGCTGGAGGTCGCTCTCGAGATGCGTCGCGACGAACGGCAGCGACGCCGCGACGACCGCGAACGACACGATCACCTTGACCGGCAGGCCGATCACGAAGACGTTCATCTGCGGCACGGCGCGCGCCACGAGGCCGAAGGCCGCATCGACGACGACGACCGCGAGGATCACCGGGCCGACGAGCTCCAGGCCGATCAGCGGCAGCTCGGTGGCCGCGGCCGTCGCCAGTCGGCCGAGCGCCGCGGGCGTCGGGAACGTCCCGAGCGGGACGAGCGCATAGCTGCGCGCGAGGCCCATGATCATGAGCCGCACGCCGCCGCTGAGCACGAAGACCATCAGCGCCAGGAGCGTGTAGAGCTGGCCGAGGACGGACGCGGGGACGCCCGTGATCGGGTTGATCAGCGAGCCGAACGAGAAGCCCACGAGCGTGTCCACGAGCGAGGCGCCGAACGCGACCCCGCCGACGAGCACGCTCAGGGCGAGCGCGAACGCGACGCCGACGCCGACCTCCTGCACGAACACGAGCGCGAGCGCGACCGAGTCGGTCGGCATCGTGTGGCCGTGCGCGGCGATCGGGGCCAGCGCGAGCGTCATCGCGGCCGCCGCCGCGAACTTCGCGCGCGCCGGCAGCATGTTCGTCGAGAGCACCGGCGCGAGCACGAAGAGCGGGCCGATGCGGCCGAGCACGAGCACGAACGCGACCAGGTTCGCGCTCGCGATCTCGGGCAGCTGCAGCCCTCCCGGGAGCGTGACGTCTCCCACCTGGGGCTAGCTCCCGACGAGCGTCGGGATGCTCAGGTAGAGGTCGGTCGTGTAGCCGACGATCTGCGAGAGCATCCAGGGGCCGCCGATCGCGATCACGGCCCCCGTGGCGATGATCTTCGGGATGAACGAGAGCGTGGGCTCCTGGATCTGCGTCGCCGCCTGGATGATCGAGATCAGCAGGCCGACGGCGAGGCCGGCGATCAGGAACGGCGCCGAGATCTCGAGCGTGAGGATCATGGCGCGCGTCGCGAGGTGCGAGACGGTGTCTTGATTCATGGCTGCGGCCTCCGCCTCAGTGGAATGACGAGACAAGCGATTGCAAGATCAGCGACCAGCCGTCGACGAGGACGAAGAGCAGGATCTTGAAGGGCAGCGAGATCAGGACCGGGGGCAGCATCATCATGCCCATGGACATCAGCGTGGCCGAGACGATCATGTCGATGATCAGGAACGGCAGGTAGATCAGGAAGCCGATCTGGAACGCCGTCGTCAGCTCGGAGACGACGAACGCCGGCACGAGCACGTGCGTCGGCACGTCGGCCCGCGTCTTCGGCCGCTTGCCGTGGCTGAGCTTGACGAACAGCGCCAGGTCGGAGTCGCGCGTCTGCTTGAACATGAACGTCCGGATCGGCTCGAGCCCGCGCACGATCGCCTCGTGGCCGTCGATCGTGTGCGCCCGGTAGGGCTCGACGGCGGCCTTGTCGACCTTGTGCAGGGTCGGCGCCATGACGAACAGCGACAGGAACAGCGAGATCCCGACGAGCACCTGGTTGGGCGGGATCGACTGCGTTCCGAGCGCGTTGCGCACGAAGCCGAGCACGATCAGGATGCGCGTGAAGCTCGTCATCACGAGCAGCAGCCCGGGCAGCAGCGCGAGCAGCCCGAGCAGCAGCATCGTCTGGATGGAGCTCGACATCCCGGTCGCCTGGGCGGCGGCGACGATCAACGGGCCGTCATCCTCCGCAGCGACTCCACGAGCGCGGCGAGGAAGCCCGGGCGGGCGCCGCCGTCAGCGCCGGCGGGGGCACCGGCGAGCGCCAGCGGCTCGCGCGGCTCGACGCGCAGCTCGCGCGCCTCGTCCGCGCTGTAGACGCGCAGCGGGGTGACGCCGTGCTCGGCCGAGCCCACGAGCACGATCTCCTCACCCACACGCACGAGGTGCAGCGAGCGCGAGGGGGCGAGCGGCGTCGAGGCGATGATCGACATCCAGTCGTCGCCGCGGATCGTCGGCTCCCGCTTGCCCGCAGTCCGCTTGAGCACGCGGTAGAGCACGTAGATCAGGGCCAGCACGAGCCCGAGGCCGAGCAGCATGTGCACCGCCGCGCCGCCGGTCGCGCCGCTCGCGATCGCGCCGCCGGCGTTGCCGCCGCCTCCGCTCGTGACCTTGGCCGAGAGCGGGGTGTCGTCGCGCTGGAACCCCGTCTTCGCGGCGCTTGCCGGCACGTCCGCCAGCAACGAGGCGAGCGACACAGCCACGAGGGCGGCGCGCGGAGGGATGCGATCCGGGAGCACGGGTTTCCTACTCGGCTGTGAGCCGGACCGCTTGAGCCCGGTAGGCACCGAGCTACCGAACGGTGAGGCTCGCGCCTGCAAACCGTGACGGGACGGCGGTGCCGAGCGGCAATCGGCAGCACTTCGCGACCACTCGATAACCGGGTTGTCCCCTGGCAGTCCCCGCGTGAAGGCGGTTTGAAACATGAAGGACGGCAACGCTTTCCAGCGGCTCACGCCCGAGCAGGCCGAAGCCCTCTGGCGGGCCTGGAGCTCGCGGCAGGACTCGTCCGCTCGCGATCGCCTCGTGCTCGCGTACTCGCCGATGATCCGCTACATCGCGACGCGCAAGATCCGGGAGCTTCCCTCGCACACGGATCTCGAGGATTTCTTGTCGTGTGGGATGGTCGCGTTGATCGAGGCCGTCGACCGCTTCGATCCCGTCAAGGGCGCGTCCTTCGAGCAGTTCGCCTGGACGCGCGTCGCGGGGGCGATGGTCGACGAGCTGCGGCGCCAGGACTGGGCCTCGCGCTCGGCGCGCCGCATGAGCCAGAAGCTCGAGCACGCCGCCGACGAGTTCTACGCCGGCGAGGGCCGGATGCCGAGCGCCGAGGAGCTCGCGCCCGTGCTCGAGCTGACGGTGCCCGAGGTCTGGGCGATCATGGAGAACATCGAGCGCGCCGACGTCATGTCGCTGAACGCGCCGACGCGCTCCGGCGACTATTCGATCTCGCTCGAGGTCGGCGACACGATCGAGGCGCGCGACGGCCGGCTCGAGCCCGAGCGCGCGGCGCTCGCCTCCGAGCGCCTCGCGATCATCATGTCCGCGATCGCCGACCTGCCCGAGCGCGACAAGCGCGTGCTGCATCTCGTGCACTCGCGCGAGATGCAGGGCGCCGAGGTCGGCCGGCTGCTCGGCGTGAGCGAGTCGCGCGTCTCGCAGATCCTCTCCGAGGTGCGCAACAACCTCCGCCGCGAGCTCCTGAACTACGACGCCGCCGCCGCCTAGACCCGCTCGACCCCGACGGCCGGCCCGCTCCAGTGACGGTTCCTGGGGCGGGCCTTTCGTTGGTCCCATGACGGGGCTCGCATGAACGGGGTCTGAAACCGATCGTGCTCGCGGCGCGAGCGCGTGCCAGTCGGGTGCGTGGGCGGCACGAGCGGGGTCTGACCCTGTTCGTGCGGCCTGCGCTTTGGTCGCGACCTGAGCTCGGAGCTGCGGCGCCGGTCCCGTAGGAGCGGGGTTGCGCTCGGGGCGTGAGCGCCGCAGCACGAATGGGGTCAGACCCCGATCGTGCACGCTCGCAGGTCGCGCCACGCACGAGCGGTCGCGTGCACGATCGGTTTCAGATCCCATTCGTGCGGTGTGGATCGCGACGAGCTTGTCGCAAGCGAATGCGAAAACGACCGAGGGCCGCCTCGCGGCGGCCCTCGGAAGGTCCCTCCTGTCGTGCGTTGTCGTCGATCGCGGCCTAGCCGAGCAGCTTGAGCACGGACTGCGGGGCGCTGTTGGCCTGGGCCAGCATCGAGGTGCCGGCCGACTGCAGAATCTGCAGCTTCGTGAAGTTCACCATCTCGGCCGCCATGTCGACGTCCTTGATCTGGCTGACCGAGGCGCTCAGGTTCTCGGAGTAGTTGGCCAGGTTGTTGAGCGTGTGCTCGAGGCGGTTCTGCACCGCGCCGAAGGTCGAGCGGGCGGTCGAGATGTTGTTGATCGCCGTGTCGATCGACGCGAGCGTGACCGTCGAGCCGAACGTGAACAGCGCCGAGTTGACGTCGAACGTCGCGTTGGCACCGAACATGTCGCGGGCGGAGACGCTGATGGTCTCGCCGTCGTTGGCGCCGATCTGGAAGCTGATCGCGCCGGCGCCGGAGAGCAGCGAGATGCCGTTGAACTTGGTCTGCGAGGAGATCCGGGAGATCTCGTCGCAGAGCTGGCCGACCTCGTTCGTGATCGCGGCCTTGTCCGAGCTCGAGAGCGTGCCGTTGTTGTACTGCACGGCGAGGTCGCGAACGCGCTGCAGCATCGACTGCACCTCGCTCATCGAGCCCTCTGCCGTCTGCACGAGCGAGACGGCGTCCTGCGCATTGCGCTGCGCCTGGTTGAGGCCGCCGACCTGCGAGGAGAGCTTCTCGCTGATCGCGAGGCCCGCTGCGTCGTCGGCCGCCTTGTTGATGCGGAAGCCCGAGCTGAGCCTCGACATCGACTGCGAGATCTTGCTCGACGTCGCGAGCAAGTTGCGGTGCGCGTCCATCGCGTTGATGTTCGTCTGGACACTAAGGGACATGCTCTTCCTCCTTGAAGGGCTTGTGTTCCCGTTCGGCCCACTCCATGTGGGCCGGCCTGGTGCTCGCCTTCCGTGGCGATCACCTCAGCCGTCAAGTATTCGACAGGCGCATAGGCGACTTTAGGAATTTCTTGCCGGATCTGTCATATCCCCCGAACGGTGGAGGGGCCGCCGGCGGCGAGGAGCGGCGCGCGAACGTCTCGCGCGCGTTACGTTCTGCACGACTGGTGTCAATTGGACATCAGGCGGACGGCGCCCGGTTGTCCCGTCGCGCCCCGCATGCACGACACGCTCCGTACGACCCCAGGGAGGGGATAGCAATGCGCCCGCTTGCGCGGCGCGAGGCCCTCAGAGACCTCGCGCCTGAATGCGGGTCGAGTGGATGCCGCCGTCTGCTCGTCTCGACCGTTGGACCCGTGTCCGCCGACACGCCGCACGCCGAGCGGCGGACGACGTCTTGAGCGACGCCCTCACCTGCCTCGTCGCGGACGATCACCCGGCAGTGCTCACGGCCGTCTGCCGCGCGCTCGCCGAGGAGCGCGTCGAGGTCGTCGGCCGCGCGCGCGACGGCGACGAGGCGCTCGCCGCGATCGCGGCGCTCCGCCCGGCGATCGCGCTGCTCGACGTCCGCATGCCCGGCCTGACCGGGATCGAGGTCACGCGCCGTCTGGGGGAGAGTCACGCGACGAGCGTCATCCTCTACACCGCCTACGGCGATCCGGCGCTCGTGATCGACGCTCTCGACGCGGGCGTGCGCGGCTTCGTGCTCAAGCAGGCGCCGCTCGAGGACCTCTTCCGCGCGATCAAGCTCGTGGCCGGCGGCTCGACCTACATCGACGCCGCGCTCGCCGGCGCGCTCGCGGCCTCCGAGACGATCGGCGGCCTGCCCGCGCTCACGCGCCGCGAGCGCGACGTCCTGCGCCTGCTCGCCGCCGGCCTGCGCAACGAGGAGATCGGCAGCGAGCTCTTCATCTCGCCGTTCACGGTGCGCAACCACGTCGAGCAGGTCATGGCGAAGCTCGAGGCCAACAGCCGCACCCATGCCGTCGCGACCGCGCTGCGCATGGCGCTGATCACGTGACGGCCGAGCAGGCCTCTAGTGTCCGAGGGATGGCAACGACCGCATCTCCGGCGCCGGCGCAGGTACGCGGCCAGATCACCTGCCTGATCGCCGACGACCACCCGGTGATCGTCGAGGCGCTCACGCTCGTGCTCAAGGGCTACGGCCTGCTCGGGCACGCGCGGCAGGGACACGAGGCGCTCGCGATGATCGAGGAGGAGCGCCCCGCGCTCGCGATCCTCGATCTCCACATGCCGGGCATGAGCGGCATCGAGGTCGCGCGCCAGGCCGCCGAGTCGACGCCGGCGACGGCCGTGATCCTGTACACGGCCGAGGCCGAGATCGCACTCGTCCGCGAGGCGCTCGCCGCCGGCGTGCGCGGCTACGTGCTCAAGGGCGCGCCGCTGCCGGACATCACGCGCGCGCTCGAGATGGTCGCCGCGGGCGACCTCTACGTCGATCCGGCGCTCGTCGCCGCGCTGCATCGCGGCGAGGAGTCGGCGCGGCCGAAGCTGACGGCGCGCGAGCACGAGATCCTCGTCCTGCTCGCGGACGGACTCAGCTACGACGAGATGGGCCGGCAGCTCGCGATCTCGTCCGAGACCGCGCGCACGCACGTGCGCAAGGCGGTCGAGAAGCTCGGCGCTCGCACGCGCCCGCACGCGCTGGCGATCGCGCTGCGCGAGTCGCTGATCACCTAAAGACGCCGCGGCGGCGGGCGACAACCCTGTCGTGCCGACTCCCTTCCTCGCGCTCGCCTATCTCGACGAGATCGCCGCGACGCCGGACCTCCTGGCGGACTACGCGCAGCTCTTCGACGGCCGCACCGATGTCACGCTCGCGGTGCTCGCCGCGGGCTTCGAGGACGTCGACCTCGCGCGCGAGCTGCAGCCGCTCGCCGAGGCGCTCGGCCTCGACCGCGAGGGCAGCGCCGACGTCCTCGTGCTCACGCACCCCGGCCCCGACGACGAGCTCGCCGGCCGCGCGGACGCGCTCTACACGCGCCTCGCCAGGGCCGGCGGCCTGTCGGGCCTGCCGCGGGCCGGCGACGCCGGCGGGCTCGCGCGCCTCGTCGCGGCCGCGGGGGAAGCCCCGCAGGCGGAGCGCCGGCCGAGCTACCTGCTGATCACCTACGACAGCTGCCGCCTCGACGTCCTCCAGGCCGCGCGCACGCCGGTGCTCGACTCCTACGCGCAGATCGTCGCCGCGCAGACGCCCGCGAACTTCACGTACGCCGCGCACCAGGCGTTCTTCGTCGGGATGCTCCCGAACGCGATCGAGCCGCTGCCCTACTACAACCGCTTCGTCAACCAGCTCTTCGCGCTCGGGTCGGTGGGCGAGATCCAGGTCGTCGACAAGGCCTGCGCGCACCGCATCAGCAGCGACGTCAACCTCGTCGCGGGGCTCGCCGCCGCCGGCTACCAGACGGTCGGCGCCGGCGCGATGAACTGGTTCCGGCAGACGGCGCTGACGCAGTGGTTCGAGAAGTTCTCGTACACCGGCACCGACGCCGAGGCGCAGATCGACTACCTGCGCCGCGAGATCGATCCGTCGCGCCCGTTCTTCGGCTTCGTCAACTTCGGCGAGACGCACGATCCGTTCGACTTCAAGGGCAAGCCGGACCGCTGCCCCGTCGAGGTGCAGTCGCGCCTGATCGAGTGGCCGCCCGTGCAGAACGGCGTCCCGGTCGGCCGCGACTCCGCGGCCTGGTCGCATCAGGTGCGCTCGGCCGAGTTCCTCGACGCGCTGCTGCCGGGCCTCTTCGCGGGCCTGCCGGGCGACACGACGGTGATCCTCTGCGGCGACCACGGCGAGGCCTTCGGCGAGGACGGCTACTGGGGCCACGGCGTCAACCACCCGACGGTGCTGACCGTGCCGCTCGCGATCTTCCGGCTCGACCGCTCGCCGCTCTAAAGAGGCCTCCGCCGAGGCCGACTACAGGGCGTCCCCCGGCCGCAGCGCGGCCCTGTCACGCACCCCGAGAAGGCCTCCGTTGACCCTTCCGATCGTCTCCGCGTCGTTCGCCGGCCTCGCCGATCTCGACGAGCCCTACGCCCTGCTGCTCGCTCCCGGCGTGGAGGCGGGCGCCGAGGCCGTCGCCGAGCTGACGGCGACGCTCGCCGCCGACCCCGCTGCCGGCCTCGTCGGCGCGCGGCTCGTGGGCGGCGACGGCGTGCTGCGCCAGGCGGGCGGGATCGTCGCCAGCGACGGCTCCGTCTGGAGCTACGGCCACGGGGGCCAGGCGGACGACCCGCGCTACCTGCACGTGCGCGAGGTCGACTGGGTGTCGACCGACTTCGCGCTCGTGCGCATCGCCGCGCTGCGCGCTGCGGGCGGCGTCGACGCGGCGCTGACCGGCGAGCTGCGCGACGCCGATCTCGGCTTCGCGCTGCGCCGCGCCGGCTACCGCGTGCTCTACCAGCCGAACGCCGAGGCGGTCGTCCGCGGCCAGGCGGCCGAGGTCGTGACCGAGGCGACGTGCGAGCTGAGCGTCGTCATCCCGACGCACGACCGCGCCGGGCTCCTGCGCGACGCGCTCGAGAGCATCGCCCGCCAGAGCGTCGCGCACGACCGCTTCGAGGTCGTCGTCGTCGACGACGGCTCGACGGACGACACGGGCGAGATCTGCGCCGAGCTCTCCGGGCGGCTGCCCCTGCGCTACCTCAAGATCGCGAACGCCGGCATCGCCGCGGCCAAGAACGCGGGCATCCTGGCGGCGCGCGGCGCCGTCGTGCTGTTCCTCGACGACGACGACGTCGCCGACCCGGAGCTGATCGCCGAGCACCTGCGCGTGCACGCCGAGCGGCCCGGGGAGCACGTCGCCGTGCTCGGGCACACGACCTGGGGCGACTGGCTCGAGGTCACGCCGCTGATGCGCTTCGTCACCGACGTCGGCCACCAGCTCTTCGCCTACGACGGGCTCGAGGACGGCCAGGTGCTCGACTTCACCTGGTTCTGGGGCGGGCGCAGCTCGTGCAAGCGCTCGCTGCTCCTGCGCCGCGGGCTCTTCAACCCGGCCTTCACGTTCGGGTCCGAGGACATCGAGCTCGGCTACCGGCTCGCCCGTCACGGCCTCGAGGTCGTCTACGCGGCGGGCGCCCGGAGCTGGATGAACCGCGCCGTCACGCTCGACGAGTTCTGCCGCCGCGTCGAGCGCCAGGGCCGCTCGCAGCTCTGGTTCTCGCGCCTGCACGCCGACCCGGTCGTCCAGGCCTGGTGCGGCGTCGAGCGCGCGGCGGAGCGCTGGGCCGACGCGAAGAGCGAGCTCGACGACCGCATCGCACGCGCCCGCGAGCTCGCCGGCGAGAGCGGCGAGGAGCTGCACGCGCTGCTCTGGGCGATCTTCGAGGCGCTCAAGCTGAAGGGCATCGCCGAGGCCGCGGACGAGGCCGACCGGCTCGGCCGCCCGGCGGCGCTCCGCCACGCCGCCGATGCGACCGTCCTGCGCGAGCGCTGGGCGGCTGAGCTGCGTGTCCAGAGCGCGCCCGAGGACGCGCTCATGCGCACTGCCGCGAACCGCGCGCCCGGCAGCCGGATCTTCGTGGCCGACCTGCTGCTGCCCGCCTACACGCGCGCCTCGGGCGCTCGCCGGATGTTCGAGCTGCTGCGCCTGCTCGCCGCCGCGGGCCACGCCGTCACGTTCGTGGCCGCCGACCCCTCCGACGGGCCGCTGTTCACGGACGAGCTGCGCCGGCTCGGGATCGAGACCTACGCGGGCGACCCCGAGCGCGCCCTGCAGCTCGGGCGCTCGATCGAGGCGGCGCAGCTCGACCTCGGCGAGCTGCTCGCCGGCAGCGACTTCGACGTCGCGCTGCTGAGCCTCTGGTACGTCGCCGAGCGCTACATCGAGGCGGTGCGGCGGCATGCTCCGCGCGCCCGCATCGTCGTCGACACCGTCGACGTGCACTTCCTGCGCGAGCAGCGCCACGCCGAGCTGGAGGACGACCCGCTGCTCGCCCGCGGGGCGTCGGAGACGCGCCTGCGCGAGCTGACCGTCTACGCGCACGCCGATGCGCTCGTGACGGTCACCGAGCACGACGCCGGCGTGATCCGCCGGGAGCTGCCCGACGCGGCGATCCACGTCGTCGGCAACGTCCACGACGTCGCCCAGGACGCGCCCGGCCCGGACGGCCGAGCCGGGCTGCTGTTCGTCGGCAACTTCCTGCACCGCCCGAACCCCGACGCCGCGCTCTGGCTGCACCGCGAGGTCATGCCGCTCGTCTGGGCCGAGGCGCCCGCGACGCGCCTGACGATCGCCGGCTTCCGGCCGACGCCCGAGGTGCGCGAGCTCGCGGGCCCGCTCGTCGACGTCACGGGCCACGTGCCGGCGATGGAGCCGCTGCTCGACTCCCACCGCGTGTCGGTCGCGTCCGTCCGCTTCGGCGCGGGCATCAAGGGCAAGGTCTGCGAGGCGCTCGCGGCGGGCCTCCCCGTCGTCACGACGTCGGTCGGCAGCGAGGGCATGGAGCTGCCCGGGGATGACGTGCTGCTCGAGGCCGACGATCCGCAGGCGTTCGCGGACGCGATCGTGCGGCTGCTGCGGGACGACGCCGAGTGGTCGCGGCTCGCCGCCGGCGGCCGCGCCTACGTCGAGCAACGGCTCAGCTCGCGCGCGGCCGGCGAGCTGCTCGAGCAGCTCGTCGCGAGCGAGCGCGCACGCAAGGCCGATCCCGCACTGACGTCGATCGTCGTGCTCGCGCTCGACAACGCGGAGCTGACGGAGGCCTGCCTCGACTCGATCGCCGAGCACACGCCCGAGCCGCACGAGATCGTGCTCGTCGACAACGGCTCGGGTGCCGAGGCGGCGGCGCTGTTCGCCGGCTGGGCGACGTCGCGCAGCGGCCTGCGGGTCGTGCGCAACGCCGCCAACCTGGGCTTCGCCGCCGGCAACAACCAGGGCCTCGCGCTCGCCCGCGGCGGCGTCGTCGTGCTGCTCAACAACGACACGCTCGTGACCGAGGGCTGGCTCGGGCGGATGCGCGGCGTATTGGAGCGCGAGCCGGGCGTCGGCATCGTGGGCCCGGTCACGAACCGGATCTCCGGCCCGCAACAGGTCGAGGACGCGGTCTACGACGGCGCCGAGGGCCTGCGCGCGTACGCGGCCGGCCGCGCGCTCGCGCACGCCGGCGAGACCGCCGAGGTGCTGCGCGTCGTCGGCTTCTGCATGGCGATCCGGCGCGAGGTCGTCGACCGCATCGGCGGCCTGGACGAGCGCTTCGGGGCCGGCAACTTCGAGGACGACGACTTCTCGCTGCGCGCCGCGGCCCACGGCTTCGGCGCGCGCATCGCGCTCGACTCCTTCGTGCATCACATCGGCAGCCGGACGTTCGCGGGCGCGGGCATCGACCACCACCAGGCGATGCTGCGCAACTGGACGCTCTTCAAGGAGAAGTGGTCGATCCCGGCGGCGACGTCGATCGCCCAGGACTACGCGGTCTCGCGCGAGACCGCCGCGTCGCGCTCGTGCGTCGTGCCGCTGCCCGCGATCGGGCGCTTCCACCGGCCCGAGGGCCGGCTCTGGCGCGAGGCGGACGAGAGCCGCGTGCTCGCGGCGGCTGCCGCCGCGATCGAGGGCGGCCGCGTCGAGGCGCTCGTCGCCGCGTTCGCCGAGGCCGCGCAGTGGCACGATCCGCACCGCCGGTACCAGACCCGCCGGCGCCTCGCCGAGCTCGTCCTGGGCGCGTCGCGGCAGCGCGAGCGCGACTGGATGCCGCTCTTCGCGGCCGGCGCGGCCGAGCTGCTCGCGGTGCTCGAGGAGGAGCCGCGCGAGCCGATCCTGCTCAACTACCTCGGCGTCATGCTCTACGAGCTCGGCGAGCTGCGCACAGCCGAGCTGCTCTTCCAGGCCGCGTTCCGGCTCGACCCGGCGTTCGCGCAGGCGCGCGAGAACCGCGCTGCGGCGCGCAGCCGGCGCACGTCGCGCCCCGTCGGCGGGCCGCGCGGCGCGCTCGCCGCCGCGCTCCGCGTGCTCGCACCGCGCGCCCAGCTCGTGGCTGCCGCGGCGCGGCCGGTGGAGGGGTTGCGGTTGTCGTTGTGCATGATCGTGAAGGATGAGGAGGAGTTGTTGCCGGCGTGTCTCGAGGCGGTGCGGGATGCGGTGGATGA
>DASXXY010000073.1:0-2871 GCA_036502805.1 Gaiellales bacterium
CGAAGCGCACGACCTCGACCGGCAGCCGCCGGCGCTCGCCGAGCGCCGCGACGAGCTTGGGCGTCTCGGCCACGACGACCCAGCGCGCTGCCGATGCGATCACGAGCTTCTCGCGTAGGAGCGCGCCGCCGCCGCCCTTGAGCACGGCGAGCCCACGCGTGATCTCGTCGGCGCCGTCGAGCGCGAGGTCGAGCGCGAGCTCGTGCTCGGCGCTCGCGACCGTCAGGCCCGCCGCGGCCGCGAGCCGGGCCGTCTCGGCGCCCGCGCAGACGACCAGCTCGGGTCGCAGCGCTCCCGCCGCGAGCTCGTGCACGATCGCCCAGACCGCCCGGCCGGAGCCGAGGCCGAGGCGCATGCCGGGCTCCACGAGCGCGAGCGCCGCGCGCACCGCGGCCTGGCGGGCGGCGTCGGCGCTCAGTGCTTGACCCCGGCGGCCGCGCGTCGCCGGCGCCAGGCCTCGATCACCGGCATGTCGGCGGGCACGTCGGTATGGCGCGCCAGCCCGAACAGCTGCAGGTGGCGCTGCTTGACGACCTCGAGCACGACGACGATCCAGAGCGTCACGCCGAGCGCGCAGAGGCCGAGCAGCCCGAGGATGATCGTCGCGCCCGGATGCACCTGGTCGTGGCTGTGCCAGGGCAGGAAGCGCAGCGCGAGCGCGCACGCCGCGAGCATGGCGCACCAGGCGTAGAGCGCGAGGGCCGCGCGTCTCTGCCCGAAGCCCACGCGCACGAAGCGGTGGTGCAGGTGGTTGGCGTCGGCCGACCACGGGCGGCGGCCGTACTTGAGGCGGTGCAGGAGCACGAACGACGTGTCGAAGATCGGCACGAGCAGGACGAGAGTCGGGAACACGAGCGCGACGGCGGCGGCCGTCTTGAGCACGCCCTGGACGGCGATCGCCGCCAGCAGGTAGCCCAGCGTGAGCGACCCCGCGTCGCCCATGAAGACGCGCGCGGGATGGAAGTTGTGGCGCAGGAAGCCGATGCAGGCGCCGGCCAGCGCCGCCGCCAGGAGCGCAGCGCCGCCGCGGTTGAGGGAGAGCGCGAGGATCGCGAACGTGCCCGCCGTGATCGCGCCGATGCCGGCCGCGAGGCCGTCCATGCCGTCGATGAAGTTGAAGCTGTTCATGAGCGCGACGATCCAGAGCATCGTGACCGGGTACTGCAGCGCGCCGAGGTCGACCGGGTGCAGCAGCGGCAGCGTGAGGTGGTCGATCGTCGCCCCGGCCGCCACCGGGATCGCGGCGGCCGCGAGCTCGCCGGCGAGCTTGACCATCGGCTTGACCTCGAAGCGATCGTCGAGCAGCCCGACGGCGGCGCAGACGCAGGCGCCGAGCAGGATCGCGTGCGAGCGCCCGCCGAGCGACGGGTGCAGCAGCAGCACCGGCACGGCGACGGCGGCGAACATCGCGATGCCGCCGCCGAACGGGATCGGCCGGGTGTGCAGCCGGCGCGCGGTCGTGCGGTGGTCGACGAGGCCGATGCGCACGGCGACGCGCGCCGCGAGCGGCGTCAGCCAGAGCGCGAGCACCGTCGCGAGCGCGAACGCGACGAGCGCATCGAGGCGCGCCTGGGTCATGGGCGCGCCCTGCTCCAGAGCGCGCGCTGCACGTGGCCGCCCGGGCCGACGATGCGGATGCGCACGAGCAGGCGGCCGCGGCGAGGCGTCCTCAGCGTCAGCGTGACGCCGTGCTTGGCGGAGCCCGCGTGCGCCGCGCGCGCGACGACCGTGCCGTTGCGCAGGACCGTCACGAGCACGCGCGTCGCGTTGCTCGCGCGGACGTACACGGCGAGCGTGCGCAGACGGCGCTTGAAGCGCAGGGCCACGAGGCGCGGCCTCGCGTGCACCGCGACCGGCGCCGCGTTCGGCGGCGAGGCCCCGAACTCGATCGCTCCGATGTCGGGCAGGCCGACGGTGCGCGCGTTGCCGAGGTAGTCGAGCGGCGGCGCGCTCGGGTCGCCGCGGTCGATCAGGAGCGTGCTCGCCGCGGTCGGGCTGCCGGCCGCGTCGAGGTGCGGATTGCCGATCACGTCCGTCGCGCTGCAGACGTCGCCGACGCCGAAGACGTTGTGCGCGCTGCGGATGCGGTCGCACTGGCCGACGAGGCGCTCGCCCGTGTTGTTGACGACGAGCGGGCGCTCCCCGGCGGGCAGCGAGGCGTACGCGCGCCCGAAGCGCAGCGACGTCGAGAGCCCGGCCACGACCGTGTTGTTGATCACGGTCACGTTGCGCGGCAGGAGCGCCTGCGACGTGCTGTCGCCGCCGACGAAGATGCCGACGTACTGGCCCGGCTCGTGGCCGGTGACGAGGTTGTCCGAGATCGTCACGTCATGGATCATGCCGCCGTTGATCTGGTCGATCCAGATCGAGGCCGCGCCGTTCGTGCGCACGCCCATCCAGTTCGCGTCGATCGTCCACGGGCCGCCGTCGCCGATCTGGACGAAGTCGTTGTGGTTGCCGTTGCCGTGCGGGAGCGCGTGATCCATGTGGTTGCCGCGGATCACGCCGCTGCCGAAGCCGTGCACGGCGTCCGTGTCGTCGAGCGCGTCGAACGTGTTGTGCTGGATCGCCACGCCCGGGCCCGCTGCCTTGATGCAGAACGGGGACGCGCAGTGCAGGAACGTCGAGCCGACGATCGCGACGGACGCCGCCGAGGGCGCGAGGTCGATCGCGGCGCCCGGCCCGCCGGCGCCGCCGTCGAGGTGGATGCCCGAGAACGAGACCACGGCCGAGCTCGCGACGCTGATCTGCGCAGGCGCGCCCGCCGGCGTCACGTTCACGCCGCTGACGACGATCCGCTGCGAGCCGGTGATCGTCATGCCCGCGACCGTCGCGCCCGGCTCGCCGGCGAGCGTGATGTCGGCGCCCGGC
>DASXXY010000074.1:0-4526 GCA_036502805.1 Gaiellales bacterium
CAGCGCGAGCATGCCGCCGAGGGCGAGGAACGGGCCGAGCGCGAGATGCATCTTGCGCGCGCCGCGCCCGTGCACGAGCAGCAGGAGCAGCGCCGGCACCGACGACGCCACGAGCCCGGCGACGATCGCCACGGCCACGGAGCGGCCGAGGAAGAGCCCGAGCACGAACGCGAGCTTGACGTCGCCCATGCCGAGCCCGGAGGGCGAGAGCAGCGCGGCGATCAGCAGGAAGCCGCCCGCGGCGAGCGCTGCGAGCCCGAGCTCGGGCAGGTCGGAGAAGCGCAGCGCAGCACCGAGCACGAGGCCGGCGAGCGCGAGCGGGTACGTGATGCGGTTCGGCAGGATGCGGTAGCGGAGGTCGATCGCCGTCAGCCCCACGAGCGCGAAGGCCAGGAGCAGCGCAGGGATGAGCTCGCGCGTCGCGCCGTAGCGCAGGCCCACGGCGCCGCACGCGAGCGCGGAGGCCGCGAGCACGAGCGGCCGCGCCGTGATGCGCTCCGTCCAGGCGGGCTGCTCGCTCGCGTCCTGCGAGTGCGTCGCGAGCAGCGGCTCGAGCGGCTGCCAGCCGAGCGCGGCCGCGCCGCCCCCGGCGGCGCACAGCGCGGCGACGACCGCGCTCACTCGCCGCGCGCCGCGCGGCGCATGACGTCGAGCGGCGGCTCCGCGCCCGTCCAGCGCCGGAACGACAGGGCGCCCTGCTGCACGAGCAGCTCGAGGCCGTCGACGAGCGGCAGGCCCGCGGCCAGCGCGGCGGCGCCGAGCGGCGTCGGCGAGCCGTCGGCGCGGTAGGCGTAGTCGGCGACGGCGTCCATCCGCCCCACGACATCGGCAGGCACCGGAAGCGCCTTGAGCGCGGAGATGCCGCCCACGGGTGTGCAGTGCACGAGCAGGCCGCCGCTCTCGCCGGGCACCGTGGTCGCCGCCCCGACCTCGGCGTCGGGCACGAGCGCCGAGAGCGCGTCGGCGAGGCGGTCGGCCGCCTCGAGGCGCCGGGCGACGACGGTCACGCGCCTCGTGCCCGCGCGCAGGAGCGCCGCTGCCGCTGCACGCGCGCTGCCGCCGGCGCCGACGATGACGGCGCTCGCCGGCACCTCGGCCAGCGCTGCGAGCAGCCCGAGGCCGTCCGTGAGATCGCCGCGCAACGCTCCCCCGGGCCCGAAGCTGAGCGTGTTCACGGCACCCGCGTCGTCGGCCTCGGGGCCGAGCTCGTCGCACAGCGCGAGCACCGCCGTCTTGTGCGGCACCGTCACGTTGGCGCCCTCGAAGCCGAGCGCCGCGAGCCCGCGAACGGCCTGCGCGAGCTCGGCCGGCGCGACGCGCAGGGCGACGTAGGCGCGGTCGAGGCCGAGCGCCGCGGAAGCGGCGTTGTGCATGCGCGGCGAGCGGGAGTGCTCGACGGGATCGCCGATCACGCAGGCGACGCGCGTCGTGCCGCCGATGGTCATGCCGGGTGCGTCGCCTGGAAGTGCTGGAAGTCCGCGTAGGTCGTGGAGAAGTGGTGCCGGCGCTTCTTGTCGCCCGGGATCGCGACGTAGTACAGGTACGGCACCTTGGCCGGGTTCGCGGCGGCCTTCAGCGACGCCAGGCCGGGATTGCAGATCGGGGTCGGCGGCAGGCCCCGGTGTGTGCGCGTGTTGTAGCGGCCCGTGAGCAGGAGGTCGTGCGCGTTCAGCTCGCGCCAGGAGCCGACGGCGTACTGGATCGTCGCGTCGATGCCGAGCGGCATGTTGGCGTGCAGCCGGTTGTAGATCACGGCAGCGATCTTCGCGCGGTCGGCCGGGTAGGCGGCCTCGCGCTCGATCATCGAGGCGATGATCAGCACGTCGTAGCGCGTCAGGTTCTTCTTCGCGGCGATGCTGAAGTCGACCTTGGCGGCCGCGCGCCGGTACGCGGTCAGCTGCTGCGCGACGAGCGCGCTCGCCTTGACGGGCTTCGTGATCATGTACGTGGCGGGGAACAGGAAGCCCTCCATCCCGAGCCGCTCCTTGCCCGTCGCGCGGTAGCCGGCCGGCGGCTGCGCGTTGCGCACGGCGGCGCGGTAGGACTTCGGCGAGATGCCGGCCTTCGGCGCGGCGAGCGTCGCGATGTCGCGCTGCGCGTAGCCCTCCGGGATCGTCAGCTTGACCGTCGGAAGCGCGATCGGCCCTGCGCTCAGCGTCGAGAGGATGACCGAGTAGCGCTCGTTGACGTGCAGCGTGTAGGTGCCCGCTCGGAGGTCGCCGCTGTTGCCGTGCAGACGCACGTCGAGCGCCCAGCGGCGGCCATTGCTGACAACGCCGGCCGTGTCGAGGATGTCGCCGATGTGCTCGACCGACGCGCCCTCGGGGATCGTCACGGTGACGGGCGCGCCCGGCGGGCCGGACGGGCCGCCGAAGAGCACGCGATCCGCGGCGAAGAGCACCGCCGCGAGCACGACGATCAGGATCACGGCCGCGATCAGCACCTGCCGGCGCCGGCCGCGCCTCACTCCCCCGCGCGGCGGTCCAGGAACGTCTGGAGGAGCACCGCCGCCGCCTGCGAATCGTCGCTCTGCGTCGTCGAGCTCCGGCGGCGGGATGACGTAGGCATCTGTCGCCGGGCTATCGACGTCGTCAGGCGCTCGTCCTCGGTGATGATCGGGATCCGGCATCGGCTGCGAAGTCGCGTGATGAACGCCTCGGTCTCGACCGCCTGCGCCCCGCGCTCGCCACGGAGCGTGAGCGGCAGACCGACCACCACCACCCCGGGGCCCTCGCGGTCGATGATCGCACAGAGCTCGGCCAGACCCCCCTTGCTGCCCACGCGCTCGACCACGCAGAGCGGACGCGCGAGCGTGCCGCTCGGATCGCTGACGGCCACGCCGGTGCGCGCGCTGCCGTAGTCGAGCGCGAGCGCCTTGGCCGTCCCGGTCACTCCGCGAGCAGGTCGCGGGCGGCGGCGAGCGCCTCCTCGAGGCGGCTCGCGTCCTTGCCGCCGGCACGTGCCATGGCCGGGCGGCCGCCGCCACCGCCGCCGACGATCGGCCCGATGGCCTTGATCACGGCCGACGCGTCGAGGCCGTCCTCGACGGCCTCGGGCGTCATGCTGGCGACGAGCTGCACGCGCTCGCCGTCGCGAGCGCCGAGCACGACGGCCGAGGGGCCGAGCGAGCCGCGCAGGCGGTCGGCCAGCTCCAGCAGCGCGTCCCCGAGCGTGCCCTCCGGCGCCTCGCCGACGAGCACCTTGAGGCGGCCGCGCACGGCCGCGCCCGAGCTCAGCGACGCGAGGTCGGGCCCGCCGCCGTTGCCCCCGCCGCCGGCCTTGGCGGCCTTCTCGAGCTCGCGCACGCGCTCGCTCAGCGCCGCGACGGCCTCGGCCAGCTTCTCGGGCTGCGTGCGCAGCGCGGCCGCAGCCTCCCTGACGGTGCGGTCGGCGCGGCGCAGGGCGCCGAGCGCCTCGGGCCCGGAGATCGCCTCGATACGGCGCACGCCCTGGCCGACCGACGACTCGCGCACGATCGTGAACGGTCCGACGGCCGCGGTCGAGCGCACGTGCGTGCCGCCGCACAGCTCCATCGAGTAGCCGGTGATGTCGACGACGCGGACGATCTCGCCGTACTTCTCGCCGAACAGCATCGTCGCGCCGAGCGCGCGCGCCTCGTCCTGCGTCGTCTCGAAGATGTTCAGCGCGTGATCCTCGAGCACGACGCGGTTGACCTCGTCCTCGACGGCGCGCAGCTCGTCCGCGCTGAGCGGCGCGGGATGCGTGAAGTCGAAGCGCAGTCCCTCGGGGCGTACCGCCGAGCCGGCCTGGCGCACGTGCTCGCCGAGCTGGTTGCGCAGCGCGCGCTGCAGCAGGTGCGTGCCGGTGTGGTTGGCCATCGTCGGCTGCCGGCGGTGGGCGTCGACGCGCGCGTGCACGGCATCGCCGGCGCGCAGCTCGCCCTCGAGCCGGACGAGCAGCGCCTGGTCGCCCTCGAGGCGGTAGACCGACTCGACCTGGCCGCGCACCGCGTGGGCGGAGAGCTCGCCGCCGTCGGAGACCTGGCCGCCGCCCTCCGGGTAGAACGGCGAGTGCGCGAGCTTGACGAGCGCGAGGCCCTCGCCGACCGGCTCGACGGCGAGCACCGTCGTCTCCGCCTCGAGCTCGTGATAGCCGACGAACTCAGTGCGGGCGGCCGAGCGGGTGAACCGCGCGACGCGCTCGTCGTCGACGCGGTCGCCCCGGCGTGCGGCCGTGCGGGCGCGCTCGCGCTGGGCGCCCATGTGCTGCTCGAAGCCCTCGAGGTCGATGCCGAGGCCGGCCTCGCTCGCGAGCTCGGCCGTGAGCTCGACCGGGAAGCCGTGCGTGTCGTGCAGCTCGAAGACGTCGCCGGCATGCAGCCCGGACGCACCCTCGGCCTGCGCCTGGCTCATCAGCTCGGCGAGCCGGCGCGAGCCCGTGGCGAGCGTCTGCGAGAAGCGCGCCTCCTCGGCCTCGAGCAGTCGGCGGACGTCGTCGCGGTGCTCGGCGAGCGCCGGGTAGCCGTCTGCCAGCGACTCGACGACGGCGTCGTGCAGCATGCCGAG
>DASXXY010000075.1:0-9598 GCA_036502805.1 Gaiellales bacterium
GATGTCGCCGGGCCCGAGCTCGCTCACCGGGTGGTGCTCCTTGCCCTGCACCTCGAGCACCTGGCCGATCCGCTCCTTGGCGCCCGTGCGCCCGTTCACGAGCTGGACGTCGGCGTGCAGCGTGCCCGAGAACACGCGCACGAAGCTGATGCGGCCGACGTGCGCGTCGGCGACCGTCTTGAACGCATAGACCGCCGTCGCCGTCTCGCTCGCCGAGAGCACGACGTCCTCGTCACCCGCCCGCGCCTTGATGAAGTTCTCCGACGGCGCAGGCACGCCCTCGACGATCAGGTCGAGCAGCGCGTGCGTGCCCTCGTTCTTCGTCGCGCAGCCGCAGGCGACGGGGAACAGCTCGCCGCGCAGCACCTCGGCGTGCAGCGCCTCGCGCAGCTCGTCGCCGCTGATCTCCTCGCCCTCGAGGTACTTCGCGGTGAGATCGTCCGAGACCTCGACGACGGCCTCGATCAGGCGCGTCCGCCAGGTCTCGGCCTCGGCCACGAGATCGGCGGGGATCGGCCCGGGCTCGGCCTCGCGCGAGCCGTCGCCGGCATCCTCGTAGGCGACCATGTGGAGCACGTCGACGACGCCGCGGAAGTCCTTCTCGGCGCCGATCGGGATCGCGATCGCGACGCAGCGGGCCGACAGCTGCGACTGGATCGCGGCGAGCGTCGCGGCGAAGTCGGCACGATCGCGGTCGAGGTGGTTGATGAACACGACGCGGGCCGACTCGAGCTCGTCGCAGCGCCGCCACAGGCGCGAGGTCATGACCTCGACGCCGGCGACGGCCGAGACCGTGAAGAGCGCGCCCTCGACGACGCGCAGCGCGGCGAGCGCATCCGCGATGAAGCTCGGGTCGCCGGGCGCGTCGAAGATGTTGAGCTTGTAGCCCTCGTACTCGGCGTGCAGCAGCGAACCGGAGATCGACATCGTCCGCCGCTTCTCGTCGTCGTCGTGGTCGGAGACGGTGCTGCCGTCCGCCACGGATCCCAGGCGCGTGACCGCGCCCGCCTGGAAGAGCAACGCCTCTGCGAGCGACGTCTTGCCGCTGCCGCGGTGTCCGACGAACGCGACGTTGCGAATCTTCTCGGGCGCGAACGGCATCATCGCCTCCTGCCAGAATCTACGGGGGTCAGGCGATGATATCGCGCTCCGGCGGTGAGGTTAGGATCGGCCCATGCGGACGCTCCTCGCCACGCTGCTCGCGCTGCTGTCGCTGCCGGCCGCGGCCGTTGCGGCCGCGCCCTCCGCGCTCGTCCGGATCGACCAGCTGGGCTTCGGCGAGCACGAGGCGAAGATCGCCTACCTGCTCGCCGCGAGCGCGCTGCCGGCCGCGCCGTTCACCGTCGTGGACGGCTCCGGGACGGTCGTGCTGACCGGGGCGGCGGGCGCGAGCCGAGGCCGCTGGAATGCCCGCTACGGCGCCGTCCAGCCGCTCGACCTGAGCGCGCTCACGACGCCGGGCACCTACCGCGTCGTCGTCGCCGGACCGCCGGCGGCGAGCTCGCCGCCGTTCCGGGTCGACACGCCGGCCGCGCTCTTCGCACCGCGGGTCGCCGACGTCGTCTCGTTCTTCCAGGCCCAGCGCGACGGCGCCGACGTGATCGCGGGTCCGCTGCACCGCGCGCCCTCGCACCTCAACGACCGCCGCCTGCGCTGGTACGCCTGGCCGCGCTACGAGAGCGCCGACAGCGACACGATCCTCGGCCACTCGCTGACGCCGCTCGGCGGCGGCACGGTGAACCTCGAGGGCGGCTGGCTCGACGCCGGCGACTTCATCAAGTTCACCCACACGATCGCCTACGCCGACGTGCTGCTGCTCGCGTCCGAGCGCACGATGGGCGCAGCCGCTCCCGCGACGCTCGCGCCCGAGGCGCGCTTCGGGCTGCGCTTCCTGCGCAAGGCCTGGAACCCGCGCACGGGCGTGCTCGCGCTGCAGGTCGGGATCGGCTCCGGCAACAAGGCCGGGACGTTCTCGGGCGACCACGACGTCTGGCGCCTGCCCCAGCGCGACGACGCGCTGACGGGCGCCCGCAACCGCTACCTCGCCCGGCGCCCCGCGTTCCGCGCCAACCGACCGGGCACGCGCGTGCCGCCGAACCTCGCCGGGCGCGTGACCGCCGCCTTCGCGCTCGCCGCGCAGCTCGACGCCGCCCATAGCGCCTCCGCGCGGGCGCGGCGCGAGCTCGGCGTCGCGGCCGGCGTCTACGCCGCCGCGCGCGTGCGCGGCGTGCGGCCGTCCGACGTCGCGACCGCCCTCCCCCACGCGTTCTATCCCGAGAGCTCCTGGCGCGACGACATGGAGCTCGGCGCCGCCGAGCTCGCGCTCGCCGGGCAGCAGCTGCACGACGCGCGCACGGCGCGCTGGCTCGCCGCCGGCGCGCACTGGGCGCGCGCGTTCCTCGCCACGGAGGCCGGCGACGACACGCTCAACCTCTACGACACGAGCGCGCTCGCGCACGCCGACCTCGTGCGCGCGCTGCGTGCCGCCGGCACCGGCGCGGGCTTGCAGCCGCTGCTCCTGGGCGACCTGCGAGCGCAGCTCGCACGCGGCGGCGCACGCTCGGCGACCGACCCGTTCGCGGCCGGCGCGATCTACGACGACTTCGACGCGGCGCCGCACACGTTGGGGCTCGTCGCGACCGCGCTGCTCTACCGCTCGCTGACCGGCGAGGCGACCTACGACGCGTTCGCGACGTCGCAGCGCGACTGGGCGCTGGGAGCCAACGCCTGGGGCGAGTCGCTGATGATCGGCGTCGGCACGACGTTCCCGCTCTGTCCCCAGCACGTCGTCGCGAACCTCTCGGGCCGCCAGGACGGCCGGCCGCCGGTGCTCGTGGGCGCCGTCGTCAACGGGCCGAACGACGCGAGCCTGTTCGCGGGCGGCCTCGACGACTTCTTCGCGAACGGCCACGCCTGCCCGGTCGGCGGCGGCGCTGCGCTGACCGCGTTCGATGGCCACGAGAGCCGCTTCGTCGACGACGTCAGCGCCTGGCAGACGGTCGAGCCGGCGATCGACTTCGACGCCGCCGCGGCGCTCGCGTTCGCGCTCGCGGCGACGCAGCCGGCGTGATGGACGACCGCATCATCACCGGCGACAACCTGGCGATCCTCCCCACGCTCGCGGCCGGCGCGTTCCAGATGATCTACCTCGACCCGCCGTTCAACACCGGCACGGCGCAGACGCGCCGGACGCTCGCCACGGCGGCGGACGCAGAGGGCGACCGCGTCGGCTTCGCGGGACGCCGCTACGCCACGCGCCTGCTCGCCGAGTCGTCCTACCGCGACGCGTTCGACGACTACCTCGCGTTCCTCGAGCCGCGGCTGCGCGAGGCCCGCCGCGTCCTGCACGAGACCGGGACGCTGTACTTCCACATCGACTACCGCGAGGCGCACTACTGCAAGCTGCTGCTGGACGAGATCTTCGGGCGCGAGTGCTTCCTCAACGAGATCATCTGGGCCTACGACTACGGCGCGCGCTCCAAGCGCCGCTGGCCGGCCAAGCACGACACGATCCTCGTCTACGTCAAGGACAGCGGGCGCTACCTCTTCGACGCCGCCGAGGTCGACCGCGAGCCGTACATGGCGCCCGGGCTCGTGACGCCCGAGAAGGCCGCGCGCGGCAAGCTCCCGACCGACGTCTGGTGGCACACGATCGTGCCCACGAACGGCCGCGAGAAGACCGGCTACCCGACGCAGAAGCCCGAGGGCATCGTGCGCCGGATGGTGCTCGCCTCGACGAGGCCCGGCGACTGGTGCCTCGACCCCTTCGCCGGCAGCGGCACGCTCGGCGCGGTCGCGCGCGCGACGGGCCGCCGCTTCGTGCTGATCGACGAGAGCGAGGTCGCGACCGCGATCGCGACCCGCCGCATCGAGGGGCCGAGCCCGGCGGCGGACGCCGGTCCCGCCGTGACCTCGCCCGCCTCCTAGGCGGCGTGGTCGAGCGAGCCCTGCAGGCGCACGCGCAGGCGCAGGATCGCCTTCGTGTGCAGCTGGGAGACGCGCGACTCGGTGACGCTCAGCACCTCGCCGATCTCGCGCAGCGTGAGCTCCTCGTAGTAGTAGAGCGTCACGACGAGGCGCTCGCGATCGGGCAGGCGCGTGATCGCCTGCGCGAGGGCCTGGCGCATCTCGCCCTGCAGCAGCTCGCGCGAGGGGTCCGAGGCGTGCGGGTCCTCGATCGTGTCGATCAGCGCGGTGCTCTCGCCGCCGGCGCCGCTGCCCGACCACAGCTCGTCGAGCGCGACCACCGAGGAGCGCGCGATCTGCGTCAGGCTCTCCTCGAACTCGCCGACGGTGATGCCGAGCTCGCCGGCGACCTCCTCGTCGCTCGGCGTGCGCTTGTGGCGGTTCTCGAGCTCGGCCATCGCGCGCTCGATCTCACGCGCGCGGTTGCGCACCGAGCGCGGCACCCAGTCGAGCGAGCGCAGCTCGTCGATCATCGCGCCGCGGATGCGCGAGATCGCGTAGGTCTCGAACTTGATCTCGCGGTCCGGCTCGAAGCGCTCGATCGCGCCGATCAGCCCGAGCAGGCCGTAGGAGATGAGATCGCCCTCCTCGACGTGCGGCGGCAGCCACGAGCCGAGCTTGCCTGCGACGTACTTGACGAGCGGCGCGTAGGTCAGGATCAGGCGGTCGCGGAGCGCGCGGTCGCCCGACACCTTGTACTGGCGCCAGATCTCCCCGAGCTCTTCGCGGGGGACGTGCTCGGTCGTCTCGGTGGTTTCGACAGCCATCAGCCTCGGGGGTGGTGGTCGGCGTGCTCGCGCACGAGGTGCGGGACGGCGACGTGCGCATAGATCTGCGTCGTCGCGGCGGATGCGTGGCCGAGCAGTTCCTGTATTTCACGCAGGCCGGCGCCTCCCTCCAGGAGATGGGTGGCGTAGGCGTGCCGGAGCGCGTGCGGGGAGCGCGCGCCGATGCCCGCGATGCGCGAGCGGCGCTCGAGCGCACGACGCACGTCGGAGGGCGAGAGCCGGCGCCCGCGCACGCTCAGGAGCAGCGCGTGCGACGTTGACGCGGCCTCGGGCCGGCCGTCGCGCAGCCACTCGTCGAGCGCCTCGCGCGCGGGCTCGCCGACGGGCACGAGCCGCTCGCGGTCGCCCTTGCCGATCACGCGCAGGTGACCGGCGGCGGCGTCGTAGGACGAGACGTCGAGACCGCAGACCTCGCTCGCGCGCAGGCCGCAGCCGTACAGGAGCTCGAGGACGGCGCGGTCGCGCAGGCTGCGCGGGCCCTCGTTCCAGGTGCCGTCGAGCAGCGTCGCGCAGTCGGCCGCAGTCACGGGGTCGGGCAGCCGGCGCGCGCGGCGCGGGCCGACGAGCACGAGCGACGGATCGTCCGCGCGCTCGCCGCGGCGCACGAGGTCGCCGAACAGCGCGCGCACCGACGAGAGCCGGCGGGCGACCGTGGCGGGCGCGAGCCGGCGGGCGCCGAGCTGGGCATGCCAGCGGCGCAGTGGCTCGCCCTCGCAGGTCTCGGGCGTGAGACCCTGGCGCTCGAGGAAGACGCAGAGGTCGCCGAGGTCGCCGCGCAGCGCGCGCAGCGTGTGCGCGGAGTCGCCACGGGCGCGGCGCGCCTCGACGAGGCGCTCGACGGCTGGAGCGGAAGGGATGTTTGCAACGTCTCTCATGAAAGGAGAGGCCTTCGGCAACCATGCCAGCGCCCCTTTGAACACTAGTGGAGCCGGATGCCTCTGGTGAGGGATCGGGACTACTGAATCCTCGAGTCACCTGAGGGCGGCTTGCGCGGCCCGAAGACGAGGCGCAGCACGAGTCCGGCCATCCAGACCGCGAGCACCGCGGCGGCCAGCGCGGGCACCGTCGCCCCGCCGCCCCAGGCCGCGACCGCGATCAGCGCCAGCCCGGCCGCGAGCACCGTGAACAGCGCCGCGATCGGCGGCGGTCGCCTCACGCGCCGGCGCCCGCCTCGCTCACGGCGGCCGTGAGGCCGAGCGCGAGCACCGACGGGTCGAGGTCGAGGCGCTCGACGCCGGTGCCGAGCAGCGCGAGCTGGCCGAGCAGTGCGTAGTAGGCCTCGCGCTCGAGCTCGCCGCCGGGCTCCCAGGCGTTGAGGTAGACGACGCGCTCGACGCCCGCCTGGCGCAGCTCCTTGAGGCAGCCGAAGCACGGGCGCAGCGTCGTGTAGCAGTGCGCGCCGTCGAGCGAGTAGCCGAGGCGCGCGGCCTGCAGGATCGCGTTCTGCTCGGCGTGCACGCAGATGCAGACGTCGTAGGCCGACCCCGTCGGGTAGTGCGCGCGGTTGGCGCAGCGGTGACAGCCCTGCTCGGCCTCGTTGCAGCGCGGGAAGCCGCGCGGCGTGCCGTTGTAGCCCGTCGCGACGATGCGCCCCTCGCGCACGAGCACGGCGCCGACGTGCCTGCCGAGGCACTCCGCGCGCTCGCGCGTCGCGACCGCGATGAGCATGAAGTACTCGTCCCAGTCGGGCCGCCTGCGCCCGCGGCGCAGGTCGGGCTCACGGGGGTCGCTGCTCACCCGGCCAGCATAGGCGGCCGCGCTGCGGAGTCCCAAGCGGGCCGCCTCGGCGTCGCGCGCGCCGGGCTTCCTATGCTCCAGCGTGTGAGCGAGCCGGAACCTGGAGCACTCGCGTACGACGGCCTGGATGCGAGCGCGCTCGAGGCGCTGCGCAGCCTGCGGGCGTTCACGGAGCGCGAGATCATCCCGAACGCGCGCGCCCTCGATGCCGCCGACGAGTACCCGGAGGCGATCGTCGACGGGCTCCGCGAGCTGGGGATGTTCGGCTTCGCGATCCCGCGCGAGTACGGCGGTCAGGGCCGCTCGCTGCACGCCTACTGCCTCGCGGTCGAGGAGATCGCGCGCGGCTGGATGAGCGTCGCGGGCATCCTCAACACGCACTTCATCGTGGCCTCGATGCTGCTCCGCTCCGGCACCGACGAGCAGCGCGCCCGCCTCCTCCCCCGGCTCGCGAGCGGCGAGCTGCGCGCCGCCTTCTCGATGACCGAGCCCCACACCGGCTCCGACGTGCAGGCGATCCGCACGCATGCCGTGCGCGACGGCGGCGAGTGGGTCGTGACGGGCGAGAAGCGCTGGCAGGCCAACGGGCTGCGCGCGGGCGTGATGGCGCTGCTCGTCAAGACCGACCTCGAGGCCGACCCGCCGCACCGCGGCATGACGTGCCTCCTGCTCGAGAAGACGCCGGGCGCGCTGGCCGAGGGCGGCATGGCGATCACGGGGCTGCTGCCGAAGCTCGGCTACCTCGGCATCGACTCGACGGGCATGCGCCTGGACGCCCACCGCGTGCCGGCGACCGCCGTGCTCGGCGGCGAGGCGGGCGTGGGCCGCGGCTTCCAGCAGATGATGTCGGGCGTCGAGGTCGGGCGCATCAACGTGGCCGCCCGCGCGATCGGCACCGCCCGGCGCGCCTACGAGCTCGCGCTCAGGTATGCGCTGCAGCGCGAGGCCTTCGGGCAGCGGCTGACCGAGCTGCAGGCGATCCAGTTCAAGCTCGCCGACATGGGCACGAAGATCGCGGCCGCGCGGCTGCTGGCGGTCGAGGCGGCGCGGCGGAAGGACGCCGGGCAGCGCTCCGACGTCGAGACCGGCATGGCCAAGCTGTTCGCGTCCGAGATGTGCCACGAGGTCGTGCTCGAGGCGATGCGGATCCACGGCGGCAACGGCTACTCCAAGGAGTACGAGATCGAGCGCCTCTACCGCGACGCGCCGATGCTGCTGCTCGGCGAGGGCACGAGCGAGATCCAGCGGACGATCGTCGCGCGCGGCCTCGTGCGGCGCTGGGAGGAGGAGCACGGTGGGACGTGAGATCCACGCGCGCGAGACGCGCTTCGGCCGCTACTACGACGACTTCGAGCTCGGCGACGTGTACGTGCACTGGCCGGGCAAGACGATCACCGAGGCCGACGACCACCTCTTCTGCATGCTGACGATGAACCACCACCCGCTGCACATCGACTCGCACTACGCCGAGACCGAGACGCAGTTCAAGCGCAACGTCGTCGTGGGCAACCTCGTCTACTCGGTCGTCCTCGGCATGAGCGTCCCCGACGTCTCGGGCAAGGCGATCGCGAACCTCGAGATCGAGTCGCTCAAGCACGCGCGCCCGACGTTCCACGGCGACACGATCTACGCCCGCACGACGGTGCTCGCGAAGCGCGAGTCGCAGAGCAAGCCCGACCGCGGGATCGTGACGGTGGAGACCGTCGGCTGGAACCAGCGCGACGAGACGGTGTGCGAGTTCCGCCGCCGCGTGCTCGTGCCGCGGCGCCCGCCGGCCGCGGCGCTGTAGGCGGGCGCGGCGTGTACGCCTCGCTCTGGAGATTCGGCGGCGATCCCGACGACCTGCTCGCGCGCTACGACGCGCTGATCTCGGAGATCGGCGCTGCGGGCATGGAACTGCACGTCTGCCTGCGCGCCGACGACGGCATCCTCATGCTCGACGCCTGCCCGAGCGAGGCGGCCTTCGACGCGCTCGTCGCGAGCGAGGCGTTCCGCGCGCTGCGCGAGCGCCATGGCCTGCCCGAGCCCGACCGCGTCGACGGCTTCGCCGTGCACGCGGTCTACGCCGGCGGCACGACGGTGCACAGCGAGGGCGCGCCGCCGATCCGCGCCGATCCCGCGGAGTAGGCCGCGCGAGGCTCCGCAGGGCGAGCAGCAATCGGGAGGTTCGACCCCATCGAGGGTGCCCCGCACGCGTGAACGAGGCATGCGCCGGCGGCGATGGACGATCTCAGAGATGAGATGAGGATGTTCTTTAACCCTTTGCAGGGAGTCCGGCGGACTCGAAAGAGGTATCTCATATCGAGTATCCCCCGGTGCAGGGTCGCCGGCCCGTGACGAGGCCCGATCCTGGATCTCGTGAGGCGAATCCTCCCCATCGGCCTGCTGCTCCTGAGCTGCGCCCTGCTCGTACCCGCGACCGCCGCTGCGCGCAGCCGGTCGTCGTACCGCTCGAGCACCGAGCGCGTCGTCTTCCAGCTGCTCAACACGATCCGCCGCCAGCACCACCTGCCGCCGTTCACGTTCAGCGCGGCGCTGCGCGCATCGGCCCGCGAGCACTCCGCGGACATGCTCGCGCATCAGTACTTCGAGCACGACGGCCCGAACGAGACCTTCGACCACCGCATCCGCCGGCATCTCGACAGCACGCTCGTCGGCGAGAACATCGCCTGGGGCACCGGCAAGTACTCGACGCCCGAGGGCCTCGTGCAGCTGTGGATGCACTCGCCCACCCACCGCCACATCATCCTGCTGCGCGAGCTGCGCCGCATCGGTCTGGGCGTCGCGATCGGCACGTTCGAGGGCAGCCCGGACGCCGCGATGGCGACCGCCGACTTCGCCGCCTGACGAGCGCCGCAACGGCGCCCGCGACGGGTAAGCCGTCTCGGAAGAGGTCGCGTGACTGGCGTCGCACGCCAATCGCGCAGACGCCCCGTCCCAGGAAGCGCTCCGCAGGCAGTCGCACGATCGGCGTTCCGACCCCGATCGCGCCACGGCACCGTCGGCGGATCGCGAAACACCACGCGGGTCGGCTACGCGATTGGGGTCAGACCCCTCTCGTGCAGCGATCAGTCCGGGGACTGGACAGGCTTCGAGGCGTGCGCGAG
>DASXXY010000076.1:0-15484 GCA_036502805.1 Gaiellales bacterium
CGGGGTCAGACCCCGACCGCGCACGCCTCGAAGCGTGTGCCAGCCTCGAACTCATCGGTGCACGATCGGGGTCTGACCCCGACCGCGCAGGCGTCAGGCCGGGGTCTCGCCCTGCAGGATCGCGACGAGGCGGGTGAGGTCGATGTTGCCGCCCGAGACGATGCAAACCACCTTGCCAGTGCCGCCCTTGCCGGCCAGCGCGGCGGCGAGTGCGAGCGCGCCGGCGCCCTCGGCGACGACGCGGTTGCGCTCGGCCATCAGCCGCACCGCGGCCGCCGTGTCGGAGAGGGGCACGGAGACCGCGCCGTCGATCAGCTCCTGCGCGAGGCCCCACATCTTCGGCAGCAGCGCGCGACTGCCCGAGCCGTCGACGAACGACGCCGTGTAGTCGACGGCCAGCGACTCGTGCGCGGGCAGCGACGCCGTCAGCGGCGCGCCGGTCTCGGGCTCGACGGCGATCACGCGCACGCCCGGCCTGGCCTGGCGCAGCGCGCTCGCGATGCCGCACGAGAGGCCGCCGCCGCCCCACGGCACGAGCACGGTGTCCACGTCGGGCAGGTCGTCGAGGATCTCGAGGCCGATCGTGCCGTTGCCGGCCATCACGCCGTCGTCGAGCACGGGATGCACGAAGTAGCCCTCGGCCCCCGGGTGCTGCGACGTCTCGATCGCGCGCCACCAGTCCTCGAACGGCACCTTGACGACGCGGCCGCCGAGCCGCTCGATGGCGTCGAGCTTCGTCTGCGGCGCGTGCTCTGGGACGACGACGGTGCAGGGGATGCCGCGCTCGCGCGCGCCCCACGCGACGCCCTGGGCCATGTTGCCCGCGCTCGCCGTCACGACGCCACGGTCGAGCGCGCCCGGCGGCGCCTCGGCCATCGCGTTGAGCGCGCCGCGGAGCTTGAACGAGCCGATCGGCTGCAGGCACTCCAGCTTGAGGTGGATCTCGGCCGGTGCGTCGTCGAGCCGCAGCCGCACGAGCGGCGTGCGCAGCGCCGAGCCCGCGAGCGTCCCGCGTGCGCGCGTGATCGCCGCGAGCGGGATCACAGCGGCACCTCGGCGCCGAGGCCCGAGGCCGCGGCGACGCGCAGCGCGAGCTCGGCGGCGGCCAGGTCCTCGACCGCGAGGCCGAGCGACACGAACACGGTCAGATCGTCCGGGCCGGTCCGGCCCGGCGCGCTGCCGCTCAGCACCTCGCCGAGCTCGACGAGCTCGGCGTCGGCCGCGAGCGCCCCCTCGCGCTGGGCGAGCAGGATGTCGCCCGACTCGTTCGTGGCCGACTCGCGCGCGTCGACGACGATGCGCGCGGCGGCCATCGTCGCGCCGTCCAGCTCGCGCGTCGTCGGGATGCTCGAGCCGACGGCGTTGACGTGCGCTCCGGGCATCAGCCAGGCGCGCTCGACGATCGGCTCGCGCGCGGTCGTCGTGGTGACGACGACCTCGGCGTCGCGCAGCGCCTCCTCGACCGAGCCGGCCGCCGTCGCAGCGACGCCGTAGCGCTCGGCCGTCTCGGCCGCGAGCGCCTGCGCGGTCTCGGCTCGGCGTGCGTAGATGCGCACGCGCTCGAGCGGTAGGACGCACGCCATCGACTCGATGTGCGCGCGCGCCTGGACGCCGGCGCCGAGCACGGCCAGCGTCGTGGCGCCCTCGCGCGCGAGCGCGCGAGTTGCAACAGCGCTGACGGCGGCCGTGCGGATCGCCGTCACCGCGGAGGCGTCGAGCACCGCGGTCACGCGCCCGTCGTTGCCGTCGAAGACGACGACGACGCCCTGGTGGGCGTCGAGGCCGCGTGTCGGATTGTCCGGGAAGATCGCGACCGCCTTGAGCCCGAAGGCGGGCGCTGCGCCGGCCCGGTGCGCCGTCATCAGCCCGATGAAGCCGGCGGGCGACTTCGGCGGGCGCACGACCGAGCGCAGCGGCAGGTACAGCTCGCCCGCCGCGTGCTCGCGCAGCACGGTGTCCATGGCCTCGATGCAGTCGCGCATCGTGAGCGCCTGCTCGACGTCCTCGCCGCTCAGCACGCGGATGCTCATGCTCCTCCTCCGAGCGAGCGCGGGAAGAGCGCCGAGAGCTCGTCGATGTCGTGGTCGGTGAGCGTCAGCTCGAGCGCCGCCCGGGCCGGTTCGAGGTGTGCCGGCCGGCGCGGCCCGACGACGATCGGGTTGACGAGCGGCGAGGCCAGCAGCCAGGCCAGCGCGAGCGTCGCCATGTCGACCCCGCGCTCGCCCGCCATCTGCTCGAAGCGCTCGAGCGAGTCGAACACGACGTCGCGCTGGAGGTGCTCGTAGGGTCCGGAGCGCAGCGTCATGCGCGAGCCCGCCGGCGCCGCCTGACCGCGGCGGTACTTGCCCGTCAGCCAACCGCCCGTGAGCGGCGAGAAGGGCGAGAAGCCGAGGCCCTGGTCGGCGCACAGCGGCAGCACCTCGGCCTCGGCCGAGCGGTCGAGCAGGCTGTACGACGACTGCACCCACTCGAAGCGCGCGTAGCCGCGGACGTCGCTGATCCAGAGCGCGCGCGCGAGCCGCCAGGCCTCGATGTTGCTCGCCCCGATGTAGAGGAGCTTGCCCGCGCGGCGCAGATCGTCGAGCGCGGCGAGCGTCTCCTCGAGCGGCGTCAGCGGATCGGGCTCGTGGATCAGGAAGAGGTCGAGGCGCTCGGCGCCGAGCCGCCCGAGGCTCGCGTCGACCTGGCGCACGAGCGCGCGGCGCGAGAGGCCGCGGTCGTTCGGGCCGTCGCCGACGGGGTTGAACGCCTTCGTGCTCAGCAGCACCTGGTCGCGCACCGCGGAGCCCTTCTGCGCGAGCCACTTGCCGATCGCCGACTCGCTGCGGCCGCCGCCGTAGGCGTCGGCCGTGTCGAAGACGTTGATGCCCATGTCGTAGGCCGCGTCCATGATCGCGAACGCCTCGTCGTCGCTCTCGCCCTGGCCGTAGAACTCCGGGGCGGAGCCGATGCCGCCGAAGTTGCCGCAGCCGAGCGCGATGCGCGACACCTGGAGGCCGGTGCTGCCGAGGGAGCGATAGTCCATGGCGCTCATGATTGCGCGATCAGCTGCCGTGCTGCGGCGGCCGCCCGCCGCGCGGCCTCGTCGACCGGGAGGCCCCAGAACGCCTCGGGCGTCGAGAAGATCTCCGTGTCCACGTAGCCGTCGAAGCCCGCCTCGCGCAGCAGCGCGACGAGCCGCTCGGGGTGCGTGACGCCCTCGCCCGGCAGCACGCGTCCGGGCGCGCCCGGCGCGAGCTTGTCCGCGACGTGCAGGCCGGTCACGCGCGCAGCATGCTGCGCGATCTCGCTCGCGAGCTCGTGCGTGTCCCACACGTGCACGCTGTCGACGAGCACGCCGACGTCGCTCAGGCCGGCCTCGTCGAGCAGCTCGACGGCCTCGCCGATCGTCGACAGGAACGACGTCTCGCCCGACTCCGAGCGGTGCGTCGGCTCGAGCCCGAGGCGGACGCCCGCGGCGCGTGCCGCGGCCGCCACCCGCGTGAGGCCGTCGCGCACGATCGCGCGCGCCTGCTCGGCGCTGCGATCGCCGACGGGGCCGGTCAGGCAGAGCACGGAGGCGGGCGCGAAGCGCGCGAGCCGCGCCATGCTCGCGCAGAGCGCCTCGATGCGCTCCTCCGGGTCGGCCGGGCCCTCCATGCCGGGCAGCGCGAGCTGCAGGAACGACGGGATGGCCGGCACGCAGTTGGCGACGCCGAGCCCGCTCTCGCGCACGAGCCGCGCGCTCGCCTCGTCGTCGCCGTCGGGGAGCTTGAACTCCCAGATGCCGATGCCGTCGAAGCCCGCCGCGCCGTAGGCCGCGACGTCGTCGGCGAACGACGCGCCGACCGTCGAGATCGCGCTCAGCGCGATCTTCACGGCAGTCGCTCGAGGACGCCGGCGGCCCGCTCGCGGAGCCTGCCGATGCGGCCGTGCTCCTTCGGCAGCAGCTGCTTCGCGACGAGGTAGCCCGAGCCGGCGCCGAGGCCCGGCCCCGGATGCGTCGACGCGCCGATGTGCCAGAGGTCGCCGATCGCCGTCTTGTGACCGGGCATGCGGCCGGTCGGCCGCCACAGGAGGTTCTGGTCGAGCGAGCAGGAGCCGGAGTAGATGTCGCCGCCGACGAGGTTGCAGTTGAGGCCCTCGAGGTCGGCCGGGGAGAGCACCACGCGCTTCAGCGTGGCGCTGCCGAGGTTCGTGATCTGCGTGCCGAGGCGCGCCACGATGCGGTCGGCGTAGGCCTCGCGGAGCGTCTCCGTCCACGTGCCGTCGCCCACGTCGATCTCTCCGAGCGCGTCGCCCGTGGGCTTGCGCGGCAGCTCCTGGAGCTGGATCCAGAGGATCGAGCTGCCATCCGGGGCGCGGCCCGGATCGACCGCGCAGGGCTGGCCGGCGACGATCGTGGCCTCGGCCGGCAGCAGCCCGCGCTCGGCCTCGTTGACGGCGCGCGAGACGCCGTCGAGGCCGGGCGTGACGTGCACCATCGCCGTGCGCGCGAGCCGCTCGGCCTCGGGCGAGGCCCACTGCGGCGGCGCGTCGAGCGCGAGGTGGATCTGCATGCCCGCGCGGCCGTAGCGGAAGCCCTGCGCCGACTGCCAGACCTCGGGCGGCGTCTCCTCCTGCGCGAGCAGGCGCCCGTAGAGCTGCGTCGGCGTGACGCCCGCGATCACGGCCCGGCTCGCGTACACGCGCTCGCCGCCGGCCAGGCGCACGCCGTAGGCGCGGCCGCTCGAGAGCAGCACGCGGTCGACGTCGGCGCTCGTGCGCAGCTCGCCGCCGCCCTCGCGCACGATTCCGGCGAGCGCCTCGACGAGCGCGACGCCGCCGCCCTTCGGCACGGGCATGCCGCCGAGCTGCAGCGCGCACGCGATGACCTGCGTCATGAATCCGGCGACCGCCTGCTCCGGCCCGAGCCCGGTGTGCAGCACCCAGGGCGCGAGCAGGCCGTGCGCGCGCTCCGACGCGAACGTCGAGCCGAGCCAGTCGCGCGCGCTGACGAGCGAGTGGCCGGCGAACTCGAGCAGGCCGCGGCGGCCGAAGTCGGAGTACGCCTTGCGCGCGAGGCTCAGCCCCTGGAGCGACCAGAGCTCGGCCGAGAGCACGCCGAAGCTGTGCTCGGCCGAGCCCATGAACTGCTCGAACTGCCGGCTCCAGGCCGCGCCGTCGCCCGCGGCGTGGCGCTCGAACTCGGCCACGTTGGCGTCCATGGACGTCGACAAAAACGATGCGCCGCCGTCGGGGAAGAGCGTCGCCGTCGGCGCGTCGGTGTTGAGGTACTCGAGGCCGTGGCGGCGCAGGTCGTCGCCGAGCTCGGCGTAGGCGGCCGAGCCCGCGAAGAGCGGGTGCCACGAGGCCATCAGCTCGTGCGTGAAGCCGGGCTCGGTCAGGGAGTCGCTCGTGCGCAGCGCGCCGCCGAGCACGTCGTTGCGCTCGAGCACGCACACGCGCCAGCCGCCGCGCGAGAGCATCGCCGCGCCCGTCAGCGCGTTCACGCCGGAGCCAACGAAGAGCGCGTCGAAGGCAGTCACGGCGCTGAACATACCAGCGCGGGGACGGCCGTCCGCTGCGCGCCGCGCCGGCGGCGGAGACGCGGCCGACGCGCCCGGCCGCCGCCCCGGGCCGCGCGCGCTGCGAGCAGGCCGGGGCGCCACGGGCCGCGGCGGTACCCCCGCTGCACGGCGCCGTCGAACGCGGCTAGGCCGCCGCGAACTCGCCGAACCAGGTCGTGAGCGCGCCGGCGAGCCCGGCGCCGGTGCCCTCGCCGACCCACGCGACGTAGCCGTCGGGGCGGATCAGCACGGCGGTCGGAGCCGCCACCGCGCCGAGCGCCGGCAGCTCCCACGCGCCGTCGTAGCGGGCGTCGACGAGCTGCACGCGTTCCGCCCACCGCGTTCCGCCCGTCCCGCCGGGCGTGCCCAGGTCGAGCAGCACCGGCCGCGCTCCGTGCAGGAGGGCGAAGACGCGGCGGGGCCCGTCGGCCGTGACCAGGTCGAGGTCGGGCATGCGGCGCCCGAGCAGCGGGTGTCCGTCGCCGAGGTCGTAGCGGATGCCGAGGCCCGACATCAGCGCGCCGTAGCGCCTGCGCGGCTCGTCCATGCTGAGCAGGTCCGCGAGCGCCTCCTTGAGCGCGGCTGTGCGCTCGTCGCCGCCCTTGAGGGCGATGTGCGCCATGGTGGTGCGCATGGCGCGGGCGGCGACCGGGTGCCGCTCGGCGCCGTAGCTGTCGAGCAGGACGTCCGGCGACGTCCCGGCGACCACCTGGGCGAGCTTCCAGCCGAGGTTCACCGCGTCCTGCAGGCCGATGTTGAGGCCCTGCCCGCCCTGCGGCGGGTGCACGTGCGCCGCGTCGCCCGCGAGCAGGGCCCGGCGCTCGCGGTAGGACGCGGCCTGCCGCGTCACGTCGGTGAAGCGCGAGATGTAGGTCGGGCTGTGCACGCCGTAATCCGTGCCCTCGGCTGCGATCAGCGCGGCGCGGAGATCGTCCAGCGTGGGCTCGCGCGTGTGCTCGGCCCGCGGCTCGCTCATGACCACCTGCAGCTGCCCCTCGGCCGTGCGGCCGATGCCCCCGCCCTCGCGCAGGCCGTGCTCCGGCTCCTGCTCGGCTTCGACCTCGGCGATCAGCCAGCTGGTCGTCGCATCCCACCCCGGGAAGTCGATGCCGGCCGCCCTGCGGACGACGCTGCGCCCGCCGTCGCAGCCGACCAGGTACTGCGCGCGCAGCGTCCGGCCGTCCGCCAGCCCGACGTCGACGCCGGCATCGTCCTGCGCGAAGCCGGTCACCTCGGCCTCGCGGACGATCGGCACGCCCAGCTCGCCGGCCCGGTCGGCCAGGAGGCGCTCGACGTGGGCCTGCGCGAGCGCGAGCCCGTGGGGGTGCCGGGTCGGGAAGTCGCCGATGTCGAGCGCGATGCCGGCGAACGACTGCACCTGCGTCGGCTCGCCTGCCGCGAGGAAGCGCTCGGCGATGCCGCGCTGATCGAGCTCCTCGAGCGTGCGCGCGCCGATGCCGCGGGCGCGCGGGCCGTCGAACGCCTGGCTCGCGCGGCGCTCGACGATCACGACGTCGGCTCCCGCGAGCGCCAGCTCGCCGGCCAGCATCAGCCCCGTCGGGCCGCCTCCGGCGATCACCACTGCATGGTCCGTCATTGCCACGCTCCTCTCGATTCCGTCGCCTGCGACCGGTGTCGCCGCGGGTGCTCGGAGGGCAGGTATAGAGCAGGACGCGCGGGCTCATGAGGAACATGCATGCGCTATACATTGGTCCTGGAGAGGCCGTTTCGCGCCCTGGCGGTTCCCGCCCCGTGAGCGCGGTTTCGAGCCCCCGCCGGCCGGGTCCGGTGACGGCGCGTAGAGGGCGCGGAGCCGTTTCAGGCGCGCGTTCCGGCGGCCCACTCGGGGGAGATTCGCTGTTCCCTGTCCGTGGATTGGCTCAACCATGGGATCTGCGCCCGTGCCCGGTTGGAGGCGGGCGCGAGATCTATATATGATCAAACGCATGCTGCTGCGAGAGGTCGAGTACGCCCGCCCCGAGAGCGTCGAGGAGGCGGTTCGCCTCCTCGGAGCGCACGACGGCGCGCGTGCCCTGGCGGGCGGACAGACGCTCGTCAACGTCATGAAGGCGCGTGCCGCGTCGCCCGAGGTGCTCGTCGATCTGGCCGATCTTGACGAGCTCCGCACGATCGGACGCGCGGCCGACGGCGCGCTCGAGCTGGGCGCGATGGTCACCTACAGCGAGCTCGTGCGCTCGCCCGACGTCACCGCCGCCCGGCCGCTCCTGGCCGAGGTCGCGGCGACGATCGCAGACCGCCAGGTGCAGAACCGCGGCACCGTCGGCGGCAACGTCTGCGTCAACGATCCCACCAATCACCTGCCGCCGCTGTTCGCCGCCATGGGCGCGACGTTCACGATCCTCGGGCCCGGGGGCGAGCGCAGCGTGACGGCGGAGGAGTTCTTCCTCGGCGTCTACATGACGGCCGTGAGCGAGGGCGACCTGCTCACGCGCGTGACCATCCCCGCGCTCGCCGCCGGCTCGGCCGATGCGATGGAAGGCATCACCCTCGGCGTCCACGGCACGTATCTCGCGAGCGCCGCCGTCGCGGTCTCGCCGGGGGCCGTGCGGATCGCGCTCGGCTGCGTCGCGGGCGTGCCCGAGCGAGCGACCGCCGTCGAGCAGCGCCTCGCGGGCGCCGAGCTGACGCCCGAGAACGTGCGCGCCGCGGTCGCCGGGCTCGGCGACACGCTCGACCCGCCGTCGGACGTCCATGCACCGGCCGACTACCGTCGCCGTCTCACCGAGGTCGTCTGCGAGCGCGCCGTCCTGGCCGCAGCGACGCGAGCGAAGGGCTGAAGCGATGAGCGAGCCGAGCGACAGCCGGACGATCTCCGTCGAGATCAACGGCACCACGTTCGAGCGGGAGGTCGCCGCACGGCGGCTGCTCGTGCATTTCATCCGCGACGACCTCGACCTCACGGGCACGCACATCGGCTGCGACACGGGCAACTGCGGCGCCTGCACGG
This sequence comes from Gaiellales bacterium, assembly GCA_036502805.1. Taxonomy (GTDB): domain Bacteria; phylum Actinomycetota; class Thermoleophilia; order Gaiellales; family JALYLC01; genus JALYLC01. The sequence goes on from DASXXY010000076.1 coordinate 8,497, forward strand.
TGCAGCTCGACGGCCTGGCAGTGAAGAGCTGCATGATGCTCGCCGTCCAGGCCGACGGCGCCAGCATCCGCACGGTCGAGGGGCTCGCGAGCGATGATGGCGAGCTGACGCCGCTGCAGCGCGCGTTCACGGCCCACCACGCGCTCCAGTGCGGCTACTGCACGCCCGGCATGCTCATGAGCGCGACCACGCTGCTGGAGCAGAATCCGAGGCCCAGCGAGCACGAGGTGCGCGCCGCGCTGCAGGGCAACATCTGCCGCTGCACCGGCTACTGGAACATCATCGAGGCGGTCCAGGCAGCCGCGGAGGAGGTGTCGGCTCCGTGAGCGTCGCGCCCGAGGTCACCGAGAGCAGCACCTACGTCGGCCAGAGCATCCCCCGCAAGGAAGACGGTCGCCTGACGCAGGGGCAGGGCGTCTTCGTGGACGACATGAAGCGCCACAACATGGGCTACATCCACTTCGTCCGCTCGCCCTACGCCCACGCGCGCATCGTCTCCGTCGACGTCACTGCGGCGCTCGAGGCGCCCGGCGTCTTCGGCACGCTGACCGGTGACGAGGTCGCGATCCTCACGGAGCCGTTCTTCCAGATCGCGCCCGCGCCCGGCGGCAACATCAAGGACTACGCGCTGGCCGTCGGCCGCGCGCGCTTCGTCGGCGATCCCGTCGCGGCCGTCGTGGCCTCGACGCGCGAGCTGGCGCGCGACGCCTCCGAGCTGATCGAGATCGAGTACGACGTGCTCGAGCCGGTCGTGGACGCGCGCACCGCGACCGATCCGCGGACGCCGCTGATCCATGAGGAGGTCGGCAGCAACGAGAGCTGGAGCGGCACCTACGACTGGGGCGACGTCGACGGCGCGTTCGCCGAGGCCGACCACGTGGTCAGCATCGGCGAGCTCCACTTCGACCGCTTCAACTCGACGCCGCTCGAGCTCGATGCGGCGCTCGTGGAGTACAACCGCGGCACCGGCCAGTGGACGATCCACTGCAACAACCAGTTCCCCGGCTTCGCCGTGATCATGATGGGCCCGTCGATCGGCGTCGGCCTCGACAAGCTGCGGATGGTCACGCAGGACATCGGCGGGGGCTTCGGCAACAAGATCACGTCGCACCCCCAGCTCGTGGCCTGCTGCCTGCTCGCGCGCAAGCTCAACCGCCCCGTGCAGTGGACGGAGACGCGCACCGACTTCCACCAGTCGATGTCGCACGGCAACGAGCGCTGGTTCCAGGACGTCGAGGTCGCCGTCAAGTCCGACGGCACGATGCTCGGCTTCCGCTGCAAGGCGCTCGACGATGCCGGCGCCTACCTGCGCTACGAGCCGCTCGGCGGCGCGATCTGGGTGCAGGTCGCACCGGGCATGTACGGCTGGCGCAACATCCGCGTCGAGTACTCGCAGGTCGTGACCAACAAGGCGCCCGTCTCGCCCAACCGCGGCTACTCGCGCATGCAGCACCTGTGGCTCTGCGAGCGCATCGTCGACATCGTCGCGCACGAGCTCGAGCTCGACCCGATCGCCGTCCGCAAGCTCAACTACGTGCAGCCGGAGCAGATGCCCTACGAGACGCCGAGCGGCTGCGTCTACGACTCGGGGGACTACCCGCGCGCGCTCGACTCCGTGCTCGAGCTGATCGGCTACGAGGGCATCGAGGCGCGCAGGGCGGATGCCAAGGCGCGCGGCAAGCTGCTCGGCTTCGGCATCGGCTCGACGCTCGACTCCGGCACGAACAACTTCGCCCAGTCGACCTACCTCAACCCGGACCTGCAGTTCTCGGGCAACAGCGAGGTCGCGACCGTCAAGCTGGACATCTTCGGCGAGGTCGTGGTCACGCTCGGCACGACGCCGCAGGGTCAGGGCCACGAGACGACCACCTCGCAGGTCGTCGCCGACATCGTCGGCTGCTCGACCGATGCCGTGACGGTGCGCGTCGGCCACGACTCGTACTGGAACTCGCACGCGGGCTTCTCGGGCACGTACGCGAGCCAGTTCGCGGTCTCCGGGCTCGGCGCAGTCAAGGGCGCCGCCGACGGGCTGGCCGCCCAGATGCGGCAGCTCGCGGCGCTCGTGCTGGGCGCGCAGCCCGAGGACATCGAGCTCGGCGGCGGCTTCGCGAAGCTGCGGGCGAACCCCGAGGTGGCGCTGCCGTTCATGGCGCTGGGGGCCATCGTGAACGTCAACAACGCGAACCTGCCCGAGGACTTCGACGCGACGATGAACGTGCGGCACGTCTACCGCCCGCACTTCGAGCCGCTCGACCTCGAGCGCAAGTTCGGCAACCTGACGCTCACCTACGCGATGCAGATCCACGCCTGCGTGCTCGAGATCGATCCCGAGACGGGGGTCTACGAGGTCGTCGACTACGCGGTGATCGACGACTGCGGCAACCGCATCAACCCGCAGATCGTCGAGGGCCAGGTCATGGGCGCCACGGCGCACGCGCTCGGCGCGGCGACCTGGGAGACGTTCGCCTACGACGAGGAGGGCAACCTCCTGACGCCGAACTTCTACGACTACCACGTCCCGCACGCGCTCGACATGCCGCCGCTCAAGACCGGCGCGATCGAATCGCCCTCGCCGTTCTCGGCGCTCGGCACGAAGGGCATGGGCGAGGGCGGCGGCGCGGGCATCCACGCCGTCTGTGCCGCTCTGCAGGATGCGCTCAGGAGCGTGGGCGGCGGGATCGTCCACGACAGCCACAACCCCTATCACCGCGTCTTCGCGATGCTGCAGGATCCGGCAGCGGCGCGGGCCGACGTGAAAGTCGAGAACGCATGAATGTCGAGGGCACACGCGAGTTCGACGCGTCGCGCGAGCGCGTCTGGGCGATCATCAGCGACCCTGCCGGGATGGCCGGCCTGATGCCGGGCGTCGACGGCTTCGAGATCATCGACCCGACGCACTGGCGCGCCAAGGTCAAGGTGCCGCTCGGCCTCGGCGGCCTCAAGATGACGATGGACTTCGAGCAGCTCGAGGAGCGCCCGCTCGAGTTCGCGTCCATGCGCGGCAAGGGCAAGGGCATGGGCGCGATGATGGACATGACGACCTCGTTCACGCTCAGCGGCGAGGGCGACCACACGCACATGGCGTGGGAGGCCGACGTCAAGCTCGCCGGCGTGCTCGCGTCGATGGGCCAGCGCGTGCTCCAGCCGATCATCAACCAGCAGGTCGAGGGCATCATGTCGGCGCTGGAGCAGCAGCTCGCGAGCCCCGCATGACGGTGCCGTTCCGCGTCGGCGTGATGCAGCTGACGATGGAGCCGCTCGAGGAGATGCTCGAGTCGGCCCGCGTCATGGACGAGGCGGGGCTCGACACCGTATGGCTCGCCGAGGCCTACCCGTGGTGGCGCAAGCACGGCATGGAGGCCAAGTCCTCGACCGTGCTCGCGGGCATGATCGCCCGCGAGACGAAGCGCCTGACCGTCGGCTGGGGGATCATCTCGCCCTACACGCGCCATCCGGTGCAGGTCGCGATGGACGCGCGCCTCGTGCAGGAGGCGGCCGGGCCCGGCCGCTTCATCGCCGGCTTCGGCACGTCGAAGATCTTCCTCAACAACACGAAGCAGGGCGGGCCGCCGAAGGTCACGCGGCCGCTCGCGACGATGCGCGACTCCGTCGAGATCCTGCGCGGTGCGCTCGGCGGCGAGCGCTTCGAGTACGACGGCAAGGTCTTCTCGGCCGACCTCCCCGCGCTCTCGCCCGACGCCCACGTGCCGCGCTGGAACGTCCCCGTCTACGTCGCAGGCACGGCGCCCATGATGCAGCAGCTCGGCGGCGAGATCGGCGACGGCCTCCTGACGCCCTCGATCACGACGCCCGCGTTCGTGCGCTACACGCTCGGCAACGTCGCGATCGGCGCCGAGCGGGCGGGCCGCGACCCCGCCTCGGTCGACGTCGGCTGCACGGTCGTCTCGTCGATCCACGCGACCGACCGCGACAAGGGCCGCGACGGTGCGCGCGAGATCGCGGGCATGTACCTCGCCAACAAGGTGCAGAACATCCAGGGCTCGGCCGACACGCTGCTCGATCTCGCCGGGATCGACCCGGAGGAGATCCGGCCGGTCGCCGAGGCCATGGAGTCGGGCGGGCGCCTGGCCGCGAAGGCGAAGGTCACGGACTCGATCCTCGACCGCTGCAAGCCGATCGCCGGCACGCCCGACGACTGCGTCGCCGCGATCGAGGAGTACAAGGCGGCCGGCTGCACGCACGTCATGCTGGAGCTCTGGGGCGAGGATCGCCACGAGCAGATCCGGCTCTTCGGCGAGCAGGTGCTCCCACGCGTGCGCACGGCGTGACCGACACGATCGCGATCGACCGCGACCGGCTCGTCGCATGGGCCGGGCGCGCGATCGACACGCCGAGCTTCACCGGCGACGAGCAGGCGATGGCCGAGCTGATGCGCGAGACCTTCCGCGAGATGGGCCTGAGCGTGCAGTGGCAGCAGGTCGAGGACGGGCGCGCGAACGTGCTCGGCATCCGCGCCGGGACAGGCGGCGGCCCGAGCCTGATGTTCAACGGCCACATGGACACCTCGTACTCCGGCCGCGAGCCGTGGCTCGCCGGCGTGCCGGGCTTCCAGCCGGCGCACTTCGTCGACGGCGGCAGCCTCTACGGCCTCGGCATCTCCAACATGAAGGGCGCGCTCGCCTGCTACGTCGAGGCGCTGCGCGCGCTCGCCGATGCGGGCCTCGGGCTGCGCGGCGACTGCATGATCGCGGCCGTCTGCGGCGAGATCGAGAAGACCCAGTACGGCGATGCGCAGGGCGCGCAGTACCGCGGCTACGCCGCCGGCTCGCGCTATCTCGTGAGCCACGGCGGCGTCGCCGACATGTGCATCCTCGGCGAGCCGACCGAGGGCAAGGTCGTGCTCGGGCACTTCGGCTCGCTCTGGCTCCGCATCGGCACGCAGGGGAACTTCATCCACACGGCGTTCTCGGAGGGCAAGCGCGACCAGAACTCGATCCTGCGCATGCACGAGGTCGTCGACGCCGTGCTGGAGTGGATCCCGACCTGGGAGGGCGATCCGGAGAACGCCTACCGCGGCGCTTCCGCGCTCGTCAACGTGGGCGGCATCGCGGGCGGGTTCGGCTGGCGCGCCTCGCGCACGCCGCACCACACCGATCTCTTCCTCGACGTGCGCGTGCCGCCGACGAAGCCGATGACGGTCGCGCGGGCGCAGGTCATGGAGATGGTGCGCGGGCTGCGGCGCCGCTTCCCCGCCTACGGGATCGAGGGCGAGGTCTACGTGACCGCCCCGGGAGCGGAGATCGACGAGGGCCACGCGCTCGTCGCCGCGATCGACGCGAGCCACGCCGAGGTCTTCGGCGGCACGCCCGAGCGCGACGTCACGCGCTGGTTCTCGGACGCCTCGGCGCTCACGCGCTACGGCATCGCAACGGTCAACTACGGCACGTCGACAGGCCTGATGGACACCTCGCAGGGCGAGAACCTGACGATCGATGGGCTGGTGCAGACCGCCGAGGTCTACGCCCGCGCGGCGCTGCGCATCTGCGGACAGGACGGAGACAGCACGTGAAGCTTGTGACCTTCGAGCACGCCGACGCCGGCGTCGCGGTCGGCCACGTCGTCGGCGATGAGATCGCCGTGCTCGGCGTGCCGACGATGCGCGAGTACTTCGAGCGCGGCGGCGCCGACGAGACCGGCCGGCGCGTGCCGCTCGCCGAGTCGCGGCTGAAGCCGCCGATCGTGCCGAAGAAGTTCTTCCACACGGCCGGCAACTTCCGCGAGCACGAGGAGGAGAGCAAGCAGGTCGACTGGGCGCACGAGATCGCGCCCTGGATCGTCTTCTTCCAGAACGTCGACGCGCTCGTCGGCCAGGACGACCCCGTGATCTACCCCGAGCACATGACCGAGGAGCTCGACTACGAGCTCGAGCTGGCCGTGATCGTGAAGAAGTCCGGGAAGTGGTTCTCGCCGGAGGAGGCGGCCGACTACATCGGCGGCTACGTGATCTTCAACGACATCACCGCGCGCGACATCCAGCGCCGTGAGATGCGCTCGGGCGTGTTCTCGTTCTGCAAGGCGATCGACACGTTCTGCCCGCTCGGACCGTGGATCGTGACGCCGGACGAGATCGCCGATCCGCACGACCTCAAGATGGAGCTGCGCGTCAACGGCGCAGCGCGCCAGGAGTCGCACTCCTCGCGCATGTCGGTCACGATCCCCGAGATCCTGAGCCACTACTCGGCGCTCGGCTACTCCGCCGGCGACGTCGTGTCGACCGGCACCGTCGCGGGCGTCGCGGGCTTCTCGCCCGACGCCGCGTCGCTCTACCTCAAGCCGGGCGACGTGATGGAGTGCGAGATCGAGGGCATCGGCACGCTGCGGAACCCGGTGATCTCGTGGCAGGAGGGCCACGGCGAGCCCCCGCCGCCGAAGGTGCGCTGGTGACCTGGCCGCGCGACGACGCGAAGCTCGAGCGCGTGCGCGCGCTGATGGCCGAGCGCGAGCTCGACGCGCTCGTCGTGCGCGCGCCGGACGCGATCCTCTACCTGACGAACTTCTGGGGCATGAAGGGCTACGACGCCTGCGTCTTCCCGCGTGAGGGCGAGCCCGTCCTGATCTGCCTCGAGGCCTCGGCCGACGACGCCGCGCGCACGGCCTGGACGGAGGACGTCCGCCTCTTCTCCGGCTACGAGGCCGCCGATCCGCGGCCGCCGGGCCTGCGCGCCCAGGAGGTCGCGGTGCAGGTCGCGGCGGAGTACGGCCGCGTCGCGATCGAGCTGACCGGCGGCACGCAGGCGTCGGACCGCATGGTCGGCGAGCCGACGACGTTCGGGCGCGGCTGGTTCGACGCCTTCCCGGACGCCGCCGACGCGACGCCGCTGCTCGTCGCCGCGCGCGCCCGCAAGACGCCGCAGGAGATCGAGCGCATGCAGCTCGCGAACGACATCGCCGCGGCGGCGATGGAGCACATGCGCGGCGTGCTGCGGCCGGGCATGACGTGCGCGCAGGCCGCGGCCGCGTGGCAGGG
>DASXXY010000077.1:0-2896 GCA_036502805.1 Gaiellales bacterium
CCGCTGCAGCTCGACGACCCGCCCGAGGAGCGGCTGCGCGCGGCGCTCGAGGAGCTGCTGCGGGCCGAAGGGACCGCCGAGCTCGTGACCGGCGTCTACGCCGTCATGCGACCCGCGCTGCTGCGCGCGATCCGCGCGCACCTCGACGCCATGAACCCGCTCTTCGACCACCCGACCTACCGCCTCCTGCGCACGATCGAGCGGGAGCAGGCCGAGATCGCCGAGTGGGGCGATGCGGCCAGGGCGGCGCTCACCCGCGAGCCGGAGGCAGCGGCTGCGGCGGCCGCCTTCGCCGGGCACCTCGAGCGCTTCCTCGCAGCGGCGGGCGGCGTCGCGGGCGATGCCGCCGCCGGCGGCGCCGAGCTTCCGCGCGCGCGCTGGGACGGCTCCGACTACGCGATGGATGCCGAGCCGCGGCGCGACGCGCGCTTCGCCGACGGCTTCAACTGCTCGGCGCGCATCGACGACATCTACGCGGACGAGACGCGGCCGGCCGACGAGCGCGCCTACGCGCTCGTTCACAAGCGGCTGCGCGAGATGGACGTGCCCGAGTGGATGGCGCCGATCCTGTTCCAGACGCGCGGGCGGCCGTGGGACTACTACCGCGAGCTCGGGCGCCAGCTGTGGGACGAGACGCGCCACGCGATGATGGGCGAGGTCGCGCTCCACGCGGCGGGCGTGCCGTTCTACGCCTACCCGATCGACATGGCCGCCTCGGCCTCGCTGAACCGGGAGTTCACGCCGCTCGAGGCCCACATCCTGCTCTGGGACATCGAGCAGGGCCTGATGCCGCGCGCGACGGGCAAGCGCTGGGAGTGGACGATCGCCGGGCTCGACGGCGACCCGCTGCTCGTCGCGCTACAAGACTACGACTGGGCCGACGAGGTGCTGCATGCGCAGATCGGCCGGCGCTGGCTGCGCGACGAGCACGGCACGGCGGCCGAGCGCACGGCCGTCGCCGCGGCGCTCTGGGAGCGCTGGAACCCGGCGCTCGAGCGCTACAGCCGGGCATCCGCGCAGGACGAGTGGTGGGACGACTTCCTCACGCAGGCACGCGCGGGACGGGCGCCGGTGAGCTGAGCCCGCGGCGGCTCAGCCGGCGAGCGCGAGCAGCACGCCCGGGCCGTACTTCGCGAGCTTCGTCTCGCCCACGCCGCTGATGCCCGCGAGCGCTGCGAGGGTGGCGGGCTCCTGCGTCGCGATCTCGCGCAGCGTGGCGTCGTGGAAGATGACGTAGGCGGGGACGCCCTGCTCCTTGGCGGTCGCGCCGCGCCAGGCACGCAGGCGCTCGAAGATCGGCGCCGCCTCGGGCGCGAGCGCCACCTGGGGCGCCTTGGCCGTGCGCGAGCGCGCGCGCGTCACGTTCTCGGGGTCGCGCCGCAGGCGCACGGGCCGCTCGTTGCGCAGCACCGGCATGCTGAGCTCGGTCAGCACGAACGTCTGATGCGTGCCCTCGACGGCCAGCAGCCCCTGCGCCATGAGCTGGCGGATCACGCCGCGCCACTCGCCCTCGCCGATGTCGGCGCCGATGCCGAAAACGCTCAGGCTCTCGTGCCCGAACTGCTCGACCTTGGCCGTACGCTTGCCGCGCAGGATGTCGACGATCTGGCCGGCGCCGAAGCCCTGGCCGCGCTCACGGCGCAGCCGAGCGACGGTCGAGAGCACCTTCTGGGCGGCGACCGTCCCGTCCCACGACTCGGGCGGCGTCAGGCACGTGTCGCAGTTGCCGCACGGCTCGCCGCGCTCGTCGAAGTAGTCGAGCATCTGCACGCGCCGGCACTCGACCGTCTCGCACAGCCCGAGCATCGCATCGAGGTGCTGGGCGAGGCGGCGGCGGTGCGCGGCGTCGCCCTCCGACTCGTCGATCATCTTGCGCTGCTGCACGACGTCGGCCAGCCCGTACGCGAGCCAGGCCGTGGACGGCAGCCCGTCGCGGCCCGCACGGCCCGTCTCCTGGTAATAGCCCTCGACCGACTTCGGCATGTCGAGGTGCGCGACGAAGCGCACGTCGGGCTTGTCGATCCCCATGCCGAACGCGATCGTCGCGACCATGATGACGCCGTCCTCGCGCAGGAAGCGCGCCTGGTTGCGCGCCCGCGTGCCGGAGTCCAGCCCGGCGTGGTACGGCAGGGCCGTGAAGCCCTCGCCGGCCAGGAACTCGGCGGTCTTGTCGACGGACGCGCGCGAGAGGCAGTAGACGATGCCGGCGTCGCCGGGGTGCTCCGTGCGCAGCAGCTCGAGCAGCTGGCGGCGGGGCTCGTTCTTGGGCGCGATGCGGTACTGGATGTTCGGCCGGTCGAAGCTCGCGACGAAGTGGCGGGCGTCGGTGAGGTTGAGGCGGGTCGCGATCTCCTCGCGCGTGTGCTGCGTCGCAGTCGCCGTGAGGGCGATGCGCGGCACGGCCGGCCAGCGCTCGTGCAGCTCCGAGAGCATCAGGTAGTCGGGCCGGAAGTCGTGCCCCCACTGCGCGACGCAGTGCGCCTCGTCGATCGCGAACAGGGCGATGGTGCCGCGGTCGAGCAGGCGCAGCGTCGACTCCACGCGCAGCCGCTCGGGCGCGAGGTAGAGCAGGTCGAGGTCGCCCGCGAGGAATGCCTCCTCGACCTCGCGCCGCTGCTCGAAGTCCTGCGTCGAGTTGAGGAACGCCGCGCGCACGCCCTGTGCGAGCAGCGCGTCGACCTGGTCCTGCATCAGCGCGATCAGCGGCGACACCACGACGCCGACGCCGTCCCTGACCAGCGCCGGGATCTGGTAGCACAGCGACTTGCCACCGCCGGTCGGCATCAGGACCAGGGCGTCACCGCCCGCAACGACATGGTCGATGATGCTCTGCTGCTCCCCGCGGAAGGAGTCGTATCCGAACACCCGGTGCAGAACCTGCAGTGCCTCACTCGCA
>DASXXY010000078.1:0-6592 GCA_036502805.1 Gaiellales bacterium
CGCCGCGGCTCGCGGCGAGCGCCTCCGAGGCGACCGGCGAGTAGGTCACGCCGCCGGGCACGGTCCCGGGGGGCGCGCTGCGCCGCTTCGCCGCGTCGGCCTGGTCGAAGAACGCGCGCGAGCGCTCCTTGATGCGCTCGATGGTGGCGTCCGGGACGCCGTGGCCCGTGATGCAGAAGAAGCCGATCTGCTCGCACGCGCTGCGGATGGCGCGCACGACGTCTGCGCCCTCCGGCGCTCCGGCGAGGAACGGCGCGAGGTCGATGACGGGGATCTCGATGGCGTCGGGCACGTGGCTCCTCGCTCTCGTTGCGCTGCGGCTCGCGCGCCGCCATGGGGTGCGCACCCGGCACGTTAGAGTCGTCGCCGTGCCGGATGCGACGTTCGCCGCGGAGGTGCCCGGTGGCGTCCTGCGCGGCGTGCTCGCCGGCGCCGGGGAGCCCGTCCTGCTGCTGCACGGCGGCCCGGGGCTGTCGTGGGACTACCTCCGGCCGCTCGTCGGCGAGCTCGCGGCGGGGCATCGGGTCGCGGTCTACCAGCAGCGCGGCCTGCCGCCGTCGGCGGCCGGCGCGCCCTTCGACGTGGCGACGCAGGCGCGCGATGTCGTCGCGGTGCTCGACGAGCTCGGCTGGGAGCGTGCCGCGATCGTCGGCCACTCGTGGGGCGGCCACCTGCTCCTGCACGTGCTCGCCGAGCACCCGGAGCGCGTCTCGGCCGCGCTGATCGTCGACACGCTCGGCGGCGTCGGAGACGGTGGCGAGGCCGCATTCGATGCCGAGCTGATGCGGCGCACGCCGCCGCGCGACCTCGCGCGCGTCGAGCACCTCGAGCAGCAGGCGATGGCCGGCGAGGGCAGCGAGGAGGAGCTCGCGGAGTCGCTCCGGCTGATCTGGCCGGCCTACTTCGCGGACCCGGCGAGCGCCCCGCCGGCGCCCGCGATGACGCTCTCGGTGGAGGCCTACGCCGAGACGTTCGCGTCGCTGCACGCCGAGCTGCCCGGGCTCGCCGCGCGGCTCGCCGGCGTGACCGTGCCGACGCGCTTCCTGCACGGAGCCGGCGGCCCGATGCCGGTCACGGCGTCGAGCGACACGGCGGCGGCGATCGGCGCGGCGGCCGAGCTGGAGGTGCTCGCAGATGCCGGGCACTTCCCGTGGCTCGAGCAGCCGGGCTGCGTGGCCTCGGCGCTGCTGCGGCTGCTCACACGCGCCGCAGCGGGATCCGCGTAACCGTCCCGCTCGCGAAGTCGGCCGTCCACAGCGCGCCCGCGCCGACGGCCAGCCCGACGGCCGTGTCGCCCACGGGCAGCGGGGCGCCGGCGACGCCCTCGGCGAGGCCGGTGCGCGTCACGAAGCTCGCCCGGCACGCGCCGCACGAGCGCTCGCCGCCGTACACCGCGTCGGTGCCGACGGCCAGGAGCTGCGTGCCCGAGACGGCGGCCGTCCGCCGCAGGATCCGCCCGCTGCGCGGATCGATGCGGACGAAGCCGATGCCCGCGCCGCCGACCCAGAATCCCGCCGGGCCCGCTGCGATGGCGGCCACGCCGTGCACGTCCGCCGTGCCCGTGACGCGATCGGTCGCGGGGTCGATGGCCATCAGCGAGGTCGGCGCCGACGTGTTCCAGACCCACACGCGACCGCCGGCGAACGCGATCGGGCCCGGGCCCGGCCCGACGGGGATGCGAGCACGGACCCTGCCCGAGCGCGCATCGATGCGCATGACGGCGCCGGGGCCGTCGCGCGGCACCGACACCCAGACGTCGTCGCCGTGCACGACAACGCCGATCGCGCAGCACACGATCGGGATGCTGCGCCGGACGCGGCCGGCCACCAGATCGACGTCCGCGACCGCCGCCCTCGGGCCCGCGCCGTCGGTCACCCAGGCATCGTCGCCGGCGATCGCCACGTGCCGGTCGTCGCCGCCCGGCGGCAGCGCGATGCGCCGCAGCACCCGCCCGCTCGCGCCGTCCAGCTGCACGAGCGAGGAGGCGAGCGCGACCCACGCCGAGCCGCGCGCGAATGCGATGCCGGTCGGCGCGCCGCCGACCTGGATCGTCCGCTCGCGCAGCCGCAGCGGCGTCAGCTGCAGCGCGGCGACGACGCGCAGGGCCCACGCGCGGGTGCGGGCGCTCGGATGCGGCCCGAAGGCGACCTGCGCGGTCACCACGGCGTCGTTGGCGCGGAAGCGGAACGACCGCCCGATGCCGAAGCCCTCGATCGTGCGGCTCGTTGCGGTCGCCCACGTCAGATGCACCGGCCGCGGCGGGTAGCCGCGCTGCTGGCTCGGGGCCATCAGCCGCGCAGGGATGACCGCGAGCGAGATGAACGCGCTGTCGCGCGGCATCCGGCGGGCCGGCTCCGGTGAGCCCGCCGCGCCGGCCGCCAGGCGGTACGAGGCAACGACCACGAGCGCCGATTGCGGCTCCTCCTGCGCCGACCAGGTGCGCGGGTAGCTGACGGCGATCCCGGCGCGCGCGTCCGTGAGCCGGAGCCACGGGGCGCTCGACTGCGCGACAGCGGCGGCCGGGGCGGCGAGCGCCGCGAGGATGCCGGTGACGACGAGCAGGCTCCGCATCACCGGTCTACGACGCGCGCGCCCAGGCAGGTCCACGGTGCGGGCCCTGGCCTATCCTGGAGCCTCCGGAAAGGGATCCGACATGCCATTCACGATCGACACCTCCACGCCCTTCGGCGAGCGCGCGGCCCGCCGCCTGCGCGACGAGCGGCTCGCCTGGCTCACGACGACGAGCGCAGACGGCACGCCGCAGCCGGTGCCGGTGTGGTTCCTGTGGCACGGTGCCGAGTCGTTCCTGATCTATTCGCGGCCGGACACCGCGAAGCTCCGCAACATCGCGGAGCGGCCGCGCGTCTCGCTGCACCTGGATGGGAACGGGCAGGGCGGCGACATCGTCGTCGTGCTCGGCGACGCCGCGCTGAGCGACGACCAGCCGGCGCACGCGCTGCCCGAGTACGTCGCCAAGTACGCAGCGTTCATCCAGCGCAACTCGTGGACGCCGGAATCGTTCGCCGCGGACTACTCCGTGCCGCTGCGCATCGCGGCCACGAAGCTCCGCGGGTTCTAGCTCAGGCGGGCAGGAGCGGGGACGACGGGTGCTGGGCGAGCCCTCGGGGCTCGGCCAGGCGCTCGAGCACGAGCGCCGTGTCGGCGATCGGCACGCCCGTGAGGTGCAGGTCGCGGGACTCGAAGTCGGCGATCACGTCGTGCAGCGCGCCGGCGTAGGCCCCCTCGTCGTCGCGCGCGAGCGCGGCCAGCGCGAGCGCCGTGCGCGCGAACGCCTCGCCCCCCGCGGCCATGCGGTCGGCCGCGGCGCCGGCGCCGGCGTCGTCGTCCGCCGCCAGGCCGGCCAGCGCCAGCGCGTAGGCGGCGGTCGGCGAGTCGGTCTCGTCCGCGAGCGCCGACCGCGCATAGGCGGCCGCAGCGCCGGCGTCCCCGGCGAGGATGGCCGACTTGAGCATGCCGACGAGCCTGCCGTAGCCGCCCGGCGGGGCGATCTCCCAGGACTCGCGGTAGAGCCGCTCGGACTCGCGCAGGAACGGTGCGGCGCCGGCCGCGTCGCCGGCGAGCAGGCGTCGCTGGGCATCGGCGTCGGCAGCGATCGCCGCGGCCTGGAGCTCGCGGTGGGCATCGTCGCCCGCGCTCGCGCTCACCAGGCGCCTCCGCCGCCGCCGCCGAACGAGCCGCCCCCGCCGCCACCGCCGCCTCCGCTCGAGGGTGAGGGGAACGCGCCGCCGAGATCGGACGCGAAGCTCGACGTGCTGAACGACGAGAGGTAGAGCGCCGGGACGTAGACGGACGAGCTCGAGATGCCCGGGAACGAGACCTTGGCGGCCTCGAGCACGCGCTCGGCGATGCCGAACGCGATCCCGTAGACGAGGTAGCTCTCCCATAGCGGCAGCGTGTCGGCGGGCTTGTCGGCGATCCGCGGGAAGTCGTGGAGGTAGCGCCGGAAGCCCTCCCAGCCCTCTGCGGAGGCCTGCAGCGCGGGCCTCCGCCGGCGCCACGTGCTCGCCGGCAGGAGCACGAGCACGACGCCGTTGAGCAGCAGCGCCGCGCCGGCCGCGGCGAGGATGAGGTCCTGCCGCACGAGCGGCGGGTCGGCGATCCCGGCGATCCCGGCGATCAGCAGCGCGCCGCCGATCGCGACGAACAGGCCGAACGCGATCCACTTCACGAGCATCCCGCGGCCGCTCCAGAAGGCGCGCTGCGCGGCCTGGCTCCGGACCGCCGACGAGAACGCCTCGGAGCGGCCGTGGAACCACTCGCGATCGCTCTGAGGCAGGCCCTTGACGGTGCCCGCGACCTGCGAGAGGCCGATCGGCGCCTGCTCGCTGAGCTTGTCGAAGATCGCCGCCACAGGCTGCTCGACGGCGGACAGCTCGATGCTATCGTCGCCCCGCGCGAGCTCGACGTCGTCGAGCTCCTTGTGGCGGAGCCCCCCGAACGACGATTCCTCGCGCGTCACGTGCGTGAGCGTGTAGCGGCCGCGCCGCACGAGCTCGAAGAGCGTCGCCGTGAGCTGGTCGCCGCCGGCGACGACCTTCTGCGCGAGCAACGAGGGCACCAGGGCGGGCGCGAGGTCGTCGGGCGGGTCGTTGAGGTACTTCGGCGCGCTGCCGCTGCCGTGCTCGCGCCCGAAGCGCAGGTACGCGAGCGCGGCCAGCAGGAGCGCCGGCACGAGCGCGAGCGCGCACAGCGCGAGGATCCAGATCAGGGGGTGGTGGAGCGTGTCGTCGAGCTCGCGCTTGTCGCGCGCGGCCTTGTCGATCGCAGCCTGCTCGCGCGCGATCGTCGCGGGCAGGATGTCGTCGTGGAGGTGCTTCGCGTAGGGCGCGCCGGCGGCGAGCGCCGCGGGCGGGTAGAGCACGCGCAGCGTCACGGCCCGCCCGCTCGGCACGTCGTGGACGACCGTCTGGACGGAGCTCCCGCGCACGGTCACGCGGTGCGAGAGCCAGACGGGCTCGATCCAGGCGTGCGTCGCGCCCGCCGCGGCCGCTGCCTGCACGTTCGCGAGCAGGAGCGGCAGGCCGTCCTTCCACTGGTCGCCCCAGACCTGCGGCGCGACCTCGACGGCGTCGTCGTGCGCGATCACGACCCCGCGCAGGCGGTAGCGCAGCGTGAACGTGCGCCGGCCGCCGTCCTGGACGTAGTGCCAGACGATCCGCAGGCCCTTGCCGGGCAGCCGCACGAAGCCGAAGCGGCCGGGCGCATCGCTCGACCCGAGCGCCGTGTCGCCGCCCGGCGTGTAGCTCGTGGCGCCCTCGCTGACGCTGACGTCGCGCACGCCGACGTCGGCGGCGAGCGGGATGTCGCGGTAGGCGCCCGTGAACGTGCCGTCGTAGGCGTACGTCAGGTCCTCGCGCACGAGCACCTCGCCGTCGCGAGAGAGCGTGACTGTCACGAACGCCTCGGGCACGGTGAAGCTGCGATCGGCGAATGCGGGCGAGGGCAGCGCGAGGGCGACGAGCGCGGACAGCAGCAGCAGGGGGAGCCAGGCGCAGCGCCTCACCTGCGGCCCTCCGCGAACTCGAACGGCTCGCGCCGGCGGAAGCCGAGGAGGCCCGCGACGAGGCTCGCCGGCAGCGCCTGGATCGCCGTGTTGTAGGTCTGGACGGTGTCGTTGTAGACGAGGCGGGAGCGCGCGATGCGATCCTCGCTCTGCGTCAGCGCCGCCGAGAGCTGCGCGAAGCGCTCCGACGAGCGCAGCTCGGGATTGGCCTCCGCGATGCCGACGACGCCGCCGATCGCGCTGCCGAGGCGCTGCTCGGCCGCCGCGCGCGCCGGCGGATCGTCGCCGTGGGCGTCGAGCCGCGCCTGCGCCGCCGCCTCGAGCAGCGAGCGCTCGTGCTCGGCATAGGCCTCCACGGCCGAGTTCAGCTCCGGCACGAGGTCGGCGCGCCGCCGCAGCTCGGCGTCGACGTCGCCCCACGCGGCGCCCGTGCGGTTGCGCGCCGAGATCAGGCGGTTGAGCAGCACGACCACGGCCACGAGGACGATCGCGGCGATCGCGGCTACGACCCAGAGCAGCACGCCGCGAGGCTACCAGCGCAGCGCGTCCGGGCTGATGCGCGTCGCCGTCCTGCCGAGCAGCGACGGATCGAAGCGCGCGACCAGATCGGCTGGACTGCAGCGCGTCGCTGCGGGCAGGCCGGCGCTCGCGGCCAGCCACGCGACGACGGCCCGCGGGTCGGCGCCGCCGGCGCGCAGCTCGCCGAGGCCGACCGCGCCGTGGCGCTTCGCGAGCCGCTCACCGTCGTCGCCGAGCAGCAGCGGCACGTGCGCGTGGCGCGGCACGGGCCCCAGGCCGAGCAGCTCGGAGAGCCGCAGCTGCCGTGCGGTCGAAGCGAGCAGGTCGGCGCCTCGCACGACGCGCGTGACGCCCTGTGCGTCGTCGTCGACGACGACCGCGAGCTGGTAGGCGACGACGCCGTCGCTGCGGCGGACGACGATGTCGCCGCTCGTCGCCTCGAGCAGCTCGCGCTGCGGGCCGAGCACGTCGTCGGTGAACGCCACCTCGCCCTGCATGCGCACGCGCAGCGCGGGCGCGCGGCCGTGGGCGAGGCGCTCCGCCCGCTCG
>DASXXY010000079.1:0-3500 GCA_036502805.1 Gaiellales bacterium
GCCCGTGCCGGTCTGCGTGCCGTCTGCTCCGGGGATCGTGGCGTCGGTCTTGGCCGCCTTCTTCTTGGCCGGCTTCGCGAGCCAGGTCGAGAGGTCGACGCCCGCCGTCGAGCCCGTGTAGCCGGGGTAGAGGCCCGAGAGCGTCTGGCCGGCCGGGAGCTTGCCGCCCTTGCCGATCAGGTAGATCGCGTCCTCCGGCGTGTAGCGCGACGGGAAGCTGTTGTCATGCAGGATCGTGCCGTGCGCGTCGCGCACCGTCCGCGAGACCGTGACCTGGAAGCCGCGCTCGCCGAGCGTCGTCTGCGAGACGGTGCCTGCCGGCACGTCGGGGCTCGCGTAGTAGCGCTTCTTGGGCTCGACGTAGGCGGTCTGGGCCGACGTCACGCTCTCGACGTGGCGATCGAGCGGGCGCGAGAGGAAGTCGACGGTCATGGTCGAGGGGTTCGCCGTGGCCTTGATCACGATCGCGTTGTCCGAGTCGTTGCGGAACGTGAAGTCGGGGCCCGTGTCGGCCACCGTGGCGTCCATCCCGAGCGGGTAGTGCGAGATGTAGAACGAGTGGTTGACGCGGTGCGTGATGTCGTAGCCGCCGGCGAACGCGGCGTCGAAGACCGTCGTCGCGGCCTGGCAGACGCCGCCGCCGATCGACGGCACGAGCACGCCGTTCTCGATCGCCTGGCCCTCGAGGAAGCCGCGCTCGGCGGTGCGCTTGCCGACGGTGCCGTTGAACGAGAACGTCGCGCCGGGCTTGACGACCGTCCCGTCCAGCAGCTTCGCGAGCAGCGCGACGTTGAAGACGCGGTTGGCCGACGAGTCGCCGAGGCTCGTGGTCGCCTCGGCCACGACGTCGCTCGCGCCGAGCGCGCGCGCGGCCTTGGTCGTCAGCTGCGGCTGCGTGACCCGGAACGCGAGCGCGGCGACTCGCGCCGAGCCCGCGTGTGCACCAGCGCGCGTGAGGTGGAGCGCCGTCGTGCGCGCGTCGAGGTCGATGCCGCTGAGCGACGAGAGCACGCGGCCCTTCGTGCCGACGACCTTCCAGCGGGCGTCCTTGGCCTCGCGCAGGTAGTCCGAGAGCGGCGGCCGTAGCGCCGCGCCGACCTTGACCGGGTCGTACTTGACGCCGATCACGTGCTTGTACGTGGTCGCGCTGAGCAACGGCGCGAGGCGCCGGACGGGCCACTGGCCGGCCTGCCCGCCGCGCCGCGTGAGCGTGATCGGCCCCGACAGCAGCTGCGCGACTCGCTGCTTCGCGCGGCGCGCCGCCGCGGTCGAGATCGCGGCGTCGGTGGGCACGGTGCGGAGCGTCACGCGGTCGTGCCCGGCGAGCGCCGCGGTCGTGATCGCGCGCAGCGCCTCGGCGGGATCGAAGCCGACGCCCGCCTTGGCGGGCACTGCGATCGCCGCGCCGGTCGGCTTGAGCACGAGGCGCGCGTCGACGGGCGACGACGTCACCGCTTCCAGCTCGACCGGCAGCGACAGGCTCGAGGGGTAGGTGAGCAGCGGGGCGATCGGGTGCGAGTAGCCGAGCGAGAACAGCAGGCCGCCGCGCAGGCGGCCCGCGGCCAGCGCCCGGTCGGCCGTGCGCGCAGCGTCGACGCGCACGCCGAGCGCGTACGGCGAGACGGTCGCCGAGCGGCCGGAGACCGTGATCGTGACGTCGCGCTGGAGCTGGTCGTCGACGGCCGAGGAGATCTCGCGGCGGGCCTCGGCGCGCGACGTGCCGCCGAGCGGGACGCCCGCGACGCGCACGCCCTTCGTCACGGTCCCGCGCTGCAGCAGCAGGTGGCCGAACGGGATCGCGACCAGCCCGGCGACGACCCCGAGGCTCATCAGCAGCCGGCGACGGCGCGCACGCACGCGGCTCTGGCGGCCATACAGCCGCATCGCCCGTGCTCTCGTGGCATCGTCGACGCTCAAAAATCCGCGCTCCCGCGTAGTGCAGCCCGGGCCCGCGTCCCCTGTACGCGGACAGTGGCCGGGCCCCGCCCCGGAAGGTCAGTCTACCGCGGGTTGGCGAAACCACCTCCCCCGCGCGCCGCCGCCCTACGATATGCACGTGGGAAGCCCCCTGCCAGCCGTCGATGCGCTCGTGCGCGAGGCAGCCTGCGAGGCGCCGCACGCGCTCTGCGTGCGCGAGGCGCGCGCGACGCTCGCCGAGCGCCGCGCGCGCGGCCAGCACGCCACGGCCGCGGAGCTGGCGCCCGAGCTGCGGCGCCGCGTCCGGGCCGCGCTCGAGCCGTCGCTGCGGCCCGTGCTGAACGCGACGGGCGTCGTCCTGCACACGAACCTCGGGCGCGCTCCGCTGGCCGGGGCCGCGCTCGCGCACGTCGCGGCCGTCGCCGGCGGCTACTCGAACCTCGAGCTCGACCTCGCGACCGGCGGTCGCGGATCGCGCCAGGATCACGTCTCCGGGCTGGTCTGCGAGCTGACGGGCGCAGAGGCCGCGCTGTGCGTCAACAACGGCGCCGCGGCCCTGGTGCTGGCGCTCGCGGCGCTCGCCGGCGGCCGCGAGATCGTCGTCTCGCGCGGGCAGCTCGTCGAGATCGGCGACGGCTTCCGCATCCCCGAGATCGTCGAGAGCGCCGGCGCGCAGCTGCGCGAGGTCGGCACGACCAACCGCACGCGGCCGAGCGACTACGCGCAGGCCTTCGGCGCGCGCACGGGCGCCGTGCTCTGCGTCCACCCCTCGAACTACCGCGTGCTCGGCTTCACCGGCGGCGTCGAGGCGCGCGAGCTGGCGACGCTCGCGCACGGCGCCGGGCTGCCGCTGATCTACGACGTCGGCTCGGGCGCACTGCTCGACGAGCCGGCACTCGCAGGCGAGCCGCTCGCGCGCGACGGCCTGCGCGACGGCGCCGACCTCGTCTGCTTCTCGGGCGACAAGCTGCTCGGCGGCCCGCAGGCCGGCATCCTGGCCGGCAGCGCGGACGCCATCGCCGCCTGCCGCCGGCACCCGCTGGCGCGCGCGCTGCGCATCGACAAGCTCTCGCTCGCCGCGCTCGAGGCGACGCTGCGCATCTACCGCGACCCCGCGCGTGCACGTGCCGAGCTGCCCGTGCTGCGCGCCGTGCTCGAGCCCGCAGACGACGTCCGCGCGCGCGCCGAGGCGCTCGCCGCGCGCATCGGCGGCACGGTCGTGGCGACCGTCGCGCGCGTGGGCGGCGGCGCGCTGCCGCTCGCCGAGCTGCCGTCGTTCGGCGTCCGCCTCGAGGGCGATGCCGACGAGCTCGCCGCGCGCCTGCGCGCCGGCGATCCGGCCGTGCTCGCGCGCGTCGCCGACGGCGCGCTCGTGCTCGACTGCCGGACGCTCGGCGACGCCGAGGCCGCCCGCATCGCCGCGCCTGCATGACCGGCGAGCGCGCGCTCACGCTGGGAACGGCGGGGCACATCGATCACGGCAAGACCGCGCTCGTGCGCGCGCTGACCGGGGTCGACACCGACCGGCTGCCGGAGGAGCGCGAGCGGGGGATCTCGATCGCGCTCGGCTACGCGGAGCTGGC
>DASXXY010000080.1:0-3924 GCA_036502805.1 Gaiellales bacterium
CAAGGCCGAGTTCGAGCAGTACGTCGCGCGCGTCGCCGCGGCCGACCCGTGGCTGCGCGACCATCCGCCGGAGATCGAGTGGGGCATCGGCGGCGTGTCCTTCCCGCCCAGCGAGGTGCCCGCCGGCCATCCGCTCGTGACGTCGCTCTCGGGCGCGTTCCGGGAGGTCGCCGGCGAGCCCACCCTGGCCGGCTTCGAGGCCGTCTCCGACATCGCCTGGATGGCCGAGGCGGGCGTGCCGGCCGTGCTCTACGGCCCCGGCAGCATCGTGCAGGCGCACACCGCGGCGGAGTACGTCAGCGTCGATCAGCTCGTCGAGGTCGCGACCGTCGTCGCGCTCACGCTCTGCTCCTTTTGCGGGGTGGCGTGAGGACTTCGGCCTTCTGCTTCGCGAGCGACCTCGCGGACGAGGGCCTCGAGCCGGCGCTCGACGCGATCCAGGGCCGCGCCGGGCTCGGCGGCGTGACGATGGCGGCGGCCTACCACGCGTCGCGCGACCTCTTCCCGCACGCCCGCACGCGCCGGCTGCGCTATCAGCCGGGCGGTGAGATCTTCTTCCGCCCCGACCCGGCGCGCTGGCGCGGCCTCGCGCTGCAGCCGCGCCCGAGCGCGCTGGCGCGCGACGGCGACCCGCTCGCCGAGCTCGTCGCGGCCGCGGCGCCGCGCGACCTCGGCGTGCAGGCCTGGACGGTCTTCCTGCACGTCGACTGGACGGAGGACGGCGATCCGCGCTTCGCGGAGCGGACGTGCTTCGGCGATCCGTGCCTGACGGAGCTCTGCCCGGCGAATCCCGACGTGCGCGCCTACGCGGTCGCGCTCGCCGGCGACATCGCCGCTCACGGCGTCGGCTCCGTGCTCGCGGAGTCGCTGCACCACCACCCGCTCGAGCACGGCGCCCACCACGAGCGCTACTTCGTCGAGCTCGGCGCGGAGGCGCGCCTGCTGCTCGGGCTGTGCTTCTGCGAGCATTGCCTGGCGAGCGCCGCACGCCGCGGTGCCGATCCGGCCGAGCTTCGCCGCCGCGCCTGCGACGAGGTCTCCGGCGCGTTCGCGGGCGAGGGTGGGCAGGAGCAACGCGAACTCGCCTACGAGGACGCCGCCCTCCTGCTCGGCGGCCAGCTCGGCGCGCTGCTGGAGGCCCGCAGCGAGACCGTGACGACGCTCGTGAGGGACGTCGCCGCAGCGACCGCCGCGGCCGGGGCGAGGCTCGAGCTGCTCGACGGCTCGGGGGCCGCCAAGGGCTACGCGACCGGCCGGCCGGAGGGCGACGCGGCGCCCTCGATCGCGTGGCGGCTCGGCGTCGACGTCGCGGCCTGCGCACAGGCGGGCGCGGCGATCGGGGCGATCGCCTACGCCGCCGACCCCGCGCGCGTGGCGCTCGATCTCGCCGCCTACCGCGCGCTCGCCGGCGAGGCCCCGCTCGTCGCCGCGATGCGGCCCGTGGCGCCCGACTGCACGACCGCCGCGAACCTGGCAGAGAAGCTGACGGTCGCGCGCGACGCGGGCGTCGAGCGCGTCGACATCTACCACTACGGCTTCGCGCCGCTGAGCGCGCTCGACCGCGTGCGGGAGGCGCTCGAGCTGGCCGGAATCGAGGAGCCGGGGCTCTAGGCCGCCGCGCGCCGCAGGGCGCGGCCGGGCGTCGCACCCGTGTGCACGCCGCCGTCGAGCACGAGCTCGCCGTTCACGGCGACGTGCTGGAAGCCCTCGGCGAGCTGCCGCGGCTGCTCGTAGGTCGCGACGTCGCGCACGGCCGCGAAGTCGAAGGCGGCGATGTCGGCGGCCATGCCCGGCCGCACGAGCCCGCGGTCGGCGAGGCCGAGGCGCTGCGCCGGCAGCGACGTCATCTGGCGGATGCACTCGGGTAGCCCGAGCACGCCCAGCTCGCGCACGTAGACCGCGAGGTAGCGCGCGAACGTGCCCCAGCCGCGCGGGTGCGGGAGCTCGCCGACGAGGATCCCGTCGCTGCCGGCGGTGTGGCGGGGGTGGGCCATGATCGCGCGCACGTTCTCCTCGTTGCCGATCAGCACGATTGCCGAGGCCGAGAGGCCGGAGTCGGCGCAGCGCTCGCAGTAGACGTCGATCGGGCGCGCGCCGGTGCGCGCGGCGATGGCGGCGATGCTCTCCCCGTCGGCGATCACGTCCGCCCAGTCGACCGGCACGTCGTGGAAGCCGTCGGAGCCGGTCTCCTCGAGCTCGCTGCGCAACCGCTCGCGCAGGGCGGGGTCGCGCAGCCGCGCGATCGTCGCGTCCGGTCCGCCGGCGTGCACCCAGCCGGGCAGCAGCGCGTGCAGGTACGTGGCGCCCGCGAGATAGGGATAGGTGTCGAGCGTGATGTCGACGCCGTCGGCGAGGGCGTCGTCGATCAGCGCCAGCAGCTCGGGCGCGCGCCCGCGGTTGCAGGCGAAGCCGAGATGCGCGTGGGCCAGGTGCAGCGGCACCCCAGCGCGGCGCGCGATCGCGATCGAGTCGGCGTAGCCCGTGAGCGCGTGGAGCCCGTAGTTGCGGTGGTGCGGGCAGTAGAACGCCCCGCCGCTCAGCTCGGAGCAGAGCGCGACGAGCTCGTCGTCGTCCGCATACATCCCGGGCGCGTAGGTCAGGCCCGCCGAGAGGCCGACGGCGCCCTCGGCGATGCCCTGGCGCACGAGCGCGCGCATCGCGTCGAGCTCGCCGGGGCTCGCGGGGCGGTCGTCGGCGCCGACCGTCAGGAGCCGCAGGGTGGCGTGGGGGAGCAGGTAGCAGACGTTGACCGCCGTCGTGCCCTCGAAGCGCGCGAGGTACTCGGCGACGGTGCGGAAGCTGTCGTCGAGCTCCGGCTCGGCGCCGTTCCAGCCGGCGAGCTGCGCGCGCAGCAGCGCCATCGTCGCGTCGTCGCTCGGCGCAAGTGCGAGGCCGTCCTGGCCGATCACCTCGAGCGTCACGCCCTGGTGCACCTTGCAGGCGTGCTCGGGGTGCATCAGGAGCTGCACGTCGGAGTGCGTGTGCATGTCGATCAGACCCGGCGTGAGCGTCAGCCCATCGCACTCCAGCGTGCGCCGGGCGGGCTCGTCGGTCGTTCCCAGCAGGACGATGCGCCCATCGCGCACGCCCACGTCGGCGCGCAGCGCGGGTGCGCCGGAGCCGTCGAGCACGTGCGCGCCGCGGAACAGCAGGTCGAGCACGTCAGAGCTCCGCGTCGCGGCTCTCGACGAGCAGCTCGTCGGCCATCTGCACGTGCCCGGTCGTGAGGCCGCCGTCGACCGTCAGCACGGCGCCGGTCACGAACGAGGCCTCGTCGGAGGCCAGGAAGAGGATGCACGCGGCGACCTCCTCGGGCGTCCCGATGCGGCCGAGCGGGAACCAGCGCGAGAGCCGCGCGAGCAGGTCGGGCTCGCGCGCCACGCGCTCGTCCCAGGCGGCCGTGCGGATCGTCCCCGGTGCGACGGCGTTGGAGCGCACGCCGTGGCGGCCGTAGCGCGCGGCGACCGACCCGCTGAGGCTGATCAGCCCGGCCTTGGCGGCGCTGTAGGCCTCGTTGCCGAAGTAGGCGAGGCCGTTCACCGAGGCCACGTTCACGATCGTCCCGCCGCCGGCCTCGATCATCGCCGGCAGCACGGCGCGGATGCACAGGTAGGCGCTCGTGAGCGTGCCGTCGAGGTCGCGCCGCCACGACTCCTCGTCGACGGTCACGAGATTGTCGCCGGTCACCGTGAGCGTGTTGTTGACGAGCACGTCGACGCGGCCGGCGAGCGCGCGCGCCACGTCGGCCGCGACCGTGACGTCGGCGACGACGGCCTCGGCGCCGGCACCGGCCGCCGCGGCGGCGGCCCGCGCGCGGCCCTCGTCGATGTCGATGCAGCGCACGCGCGCGCCCTCGGCGGCGAAGCGCCGCACGAGCGCGCTGCCGATGCCGCCCCCGCCACCGGTGATCGCGACCGTCCTGTC
>DASXXY010000081.1:0-5793 GCA_036502805.1 Gaiellales bacterium
AGGCCTCGGCGATCGAGCCGGAGTGCGCGACGCAGGCCACGTGCCCCGGCACGAACGCCTCCGGGCCGGCGACGCTGCCGAGCCAGAGCGAGACGCCGCCGGGCGTTGCGATGCCCATGCAGTTCGGGCCGGCGACGGCGACGTCGTGCTCGGCAGCGCGCACGGCGATGCGCGCGGCGACCTCGCGTCCGGCGGCGCCCGCCTCGGCGCCCAGGCCGGGCAGCACGACGGCGCGCACGCCCGCGGCGATGACGTCCTCGAAGGCAGCCTCCGCGCGCGCATGGCCGACGAGCAGGTACGCGCAGTCGGGCGTGGCGGGCAGCGCCGTCAGCGACGGGAAGCACTCGCGCCCGAGCACCTGCGGGCGGTTCGGGTTGACGAACCAGGTCGGGACGCCGCCGCGCAGCACCTGCTCGAGGTCGGACGCCGCATCCGGCGTGCGGTCGCTCGCGCCGACGACGGCGACCGAGCCGGGGAAGAGCAGCGGCCCGATGCCGCCGCGCAGCGCCTGCTCGCTCACGGGACGAGCGCCCCGAGCCACGTCTCGGCCTCCGCGGGCTCGAGCCCGCCGTGGTGGCCGCGCAGCGTCTGCGCGAAGCGGCCGGGCTCGTGCCACCAGGCCTCGACCCCCTCGCGCGGGAGCACGACGAGGTCGCCGACGCGCTCGCGGAAGCGCTCCGAGACGACGGGCCCGAAGACGCCGTCGGCCGCCAGGGCGGCGGTCGGGACGACCCACGCGTCGTCGCCGAAGAGCGCCGCGAGCAGCCCGGCCGCGTCGTCGAGCGCACCCTCGCGCACGTGCAGGAAGAGATCGCGCGCCGAGCCCGCGGGCGCCAGCGGCAGGCCGTCGGCGCCCGTGCGCAGGAGCGGCACGAGCTCGGGGCAGCGCTCGTTGACGTAGACGCAGCGCTCGGGGTCGGCGGCCACCTGGCCGTGGTCGGCGAAGAGCAGCACGAGCGCGCCGGGAATGCCCGCCAGCGCGTCTGCGAGCTCCTGCTCGAGCGCGTCGAGCAGCTCCAGCAGCACGGCCTCGGAGCGCGGATCGCCGGGACCGAAGTCGTGGCCGGCCGTGTCGAAGTCGTCGAGGTAGAGCACCGTCAGCGACGGCGCCGCGGCCTGCGCGAGCGCGGCTGCGAGCGCGGCCCCCTCGCGGGCGGTCGCGAAGCCGTGCACGGGCGCGCCGCCGCAGACGAGACGGGTGTACGGCGAGTCGACGGTGTGCGCCGGCTGCACGAGGTTGCACGTGACGCCGCGCCGCGCCACCCGGCGGGCGAGGCCGTCGGCCTGGGGGTAGAGCAGCCCCAGGTCGGCGCCGGCCGCGAGCAGCCCACCGGCGTCCTCGCCGGCGAAGGCCGCCAGCAGCGGGCAGACGACGCGCTCGAGCGACGGCTCGTAGATGTTCCACTCGTAGAGGCCGTGCTCGCCGACGGGCTGGGTCGTGTGCAGCGTCGTCACGTGGGCCGAGGTCGTGGACGGGAACTGCGAGGTCAGCTGCGAGACGACGCCCTGCTCGCGCATGCGTGCGAGCAGCGGCGCGCGCTCCGCGTAGCGCTCGACGAAGGCCCAGCCGACGGCGTCGGCGAGCACGGCCACGACGCGCGGCGGCTCGGCGCCGAGCGGTGGCAGCACGTCGCCGGGCAGCGCGTCCGCGGAGTCGTCGCCGAAGAGGCCGAGGATCGTGCCCGGGATGCGCGAGAAGCAGTACGAGTCGTAGAGCGGCCGCACCCGCCCGCCCGGCAGGCGGGCCGCGGCGAGGGCCGCGAGCGAGCGCTCGTTGATCACGCCGGCGCCTCGGCGGCGCGGGCGAGCAGCGCGGCGATCGCGGCCAGCCCGTCGTCGCCGAGATCGCGCGTGAACTCGTTGACGTAGAGATCGATGTGCTGGCGGCAGACCTCGTCCGACAGCTCCTGGGAGTTGGCGCGCACGTACGCGAGGCTGTCGAGCGGATGCGCGAAGGCGTGCTCGACGGAGCGCCGGATCGCGTCCTCGACGTCGCGCCGGACGCCGGCGGCGACGTCGTTGCGCGCGCAGATCGCCGCCAGCGGGACGGGCATCCCGGTCTCGGACTCCCACCACGATCCCAGGTCGGCGATCGCGACGAGGCCGTGGTCGGCGAACGTGAAGCGGCTCTCGTGGATGATCAGGCCGGCGTCGACCTCGCCCGCGGCGACGGCGGCGAGGATGCCGTCGTAGCGCACCTCGACGACGTCCCCGAGCGCCGGCGCGGCCAGCCGCAGGAGCAGGTAGGCAGTCGTGTCACGGCCTGGGATCGCGATCCGCCCCGCCGCGGCCTCGGCGAGCGTCGCGTGCTCGCGCGCGACGACGAGCGGCCCGACGCCGTGCCCCAGGGCGCCGCCGTTGCGCAGCATCGTGTAGCGGTCGCCGAGCGCTGCGAGCGCGCCGAACGAGAGCTTCGTCAGCTCGTAGCGGCCCTCGCGCGCGAGCGCGTTGAGCTCCTCGATGTCGTGCAGCGCGGGCGCGACCGTGAACGCCGCGTCGATGCGGCCGTGCACGAGCGCGTCGAACGCGAACGTGTCGTTGGGGCAGGGCGAGAAGCCGAAGCCGAGGTTCATGCGCGCTCGATCTCCGCGATCGCGAGGGCCGTCGCCCGCGCCAGCTCGGCGAAGGCCTCGTCGAAGCGCCAGAGGCTGCGGTCGGCCTCCTCGATCTCGTTCGAGACGACGCGCAGCTCGAGCGCAGGCACGCCCTCGTCCAGGCAGGCCGCGAGCACCGCGTGGCCCTCCATCGCCTCGACGTCGACCTCCGCCGTGCCGCCCACGCGGGCGCTCGTGCCGATCGGCAGCGCGAGCGCACCGGGGAGCGCGCGCCGCGCCGCGGCCAGGAGGCGCGCGTTCGGCGCGATCGGCTCGCTGTCGCCGTCGCAGTCGACGGCCTGCGTGCCGAGCACGATCGCGAGCGGCGGGATGCCGGCCGCGCGCCGCGCGCCCGCGATCCCGACGTGCAGCACAGCGGTCGCCCCGCCCTCCGCGACGGCGTCCTCGGTGGCCGTGTAGGCCGCTCTCGGACCGATGCCGCAGACCAGCGTGCGTGCTCCCGCAGCGCCGGCGAGCTCCTTCTCCGTAGCCGCGATCACGAGCAGCACGGGGGCACTCTAGGCGCGGGCCGTGCAGCCTGCGCCGGGCGTTCCGGACGGGGGATCTTGTCGTCAGCTTGACGCCTGCGCGGGCAATCGGGACACGCCGTTGACGCACCCCGTGGGACGCTGATCGGACGACGCAAGCAACGTGCGTGTCAGGGGTGAGAACGACCATGTTCGCCAACAACGAGATCACCGACCGGGGCCTGCTCCACCGTCTCCTGGAGCGTGCCGGGCACGAGGACGAGATGGAGTCCCGTGCGGCCTGGGCCGACACCATCGACGGTGCGATCCGCGACGCCGCGAGCGCCTCGGTGCCGCCGCGCAACCGCGTCGCGCGGCCCGTCGTCGTGCTCTCGGCGGCCTCCGCGCTGTCGGCCGTCGCCGGCGCGCTGCGCGACGACGACGTCGAGCTGACGCCCGCCACCATCGCCGCCGTGCGCTCGTTCATGACCGACGGCGCCGGCTCCCCGCTCTACGGCAGCGACCCGCTGGCAGCCCGTCGCGCCGCCGAGGAGCTGCGCCTGCGCGTGGAGCGCGCGCCGCTCGCGACGGCCGCAGCCGTGACCTGAGACGACGGCCGCAGCCGTGACCTGAGACTGCTGAACCTCCTCTCCCCTCCCCCGAGCGGGCGGCGTCCCCCAGCGCCGCCCGCTTCTACGATGGGGGCATGAGTGAGCTGTGGGGCGCCGAGACACGCAAGGCCATCGACAACTTCCCGGTCTCGGGGCGGCCCATCCCGCCCGGCGTGGTGCACTGGCTCGGCCGCATCAAGGCCGCGGCGGCGCGCGTGAATGCCGATCTCGGGCTGCTCGACGGCGACCTCGCGGCGCGCATCGCGACGGCGGGCGACTCGATCGCCGCCGGCGAGCACGACGACCAGTTCCCGATCGACGTCTTCCAGACGGGCTCCGGCACGTCCTCGAACATGAACGCGAACGAGGTCATGGCCGCGCTCGCGGGTGAGGGCGTGCATCCGAACGACCACGTCAACCTCGGGCAGTCGTCGAACGACGTCTTCCCCTCCGCCGTGCACCTCGCGGCGCTCGACGCGGCCACGAACGACCTGCTGCCCGCGCTCGGCGAGCTCGAGGCGTCGCTCGCGGGCAAGGCGACGGCGTTCGCCGAGATCGTCAAGGCCGGCCGCACGCACCTCATGGACGCCGTCCCCGTGACGCTCGGCCAGGAGTTCGGCGGCTACGCGGCGCAGATCAAGCTCGGCCGCGCGCGCATCGAGGACGCGCTCCCCCGGCTCGGCCAGATCCCCCTCGGCGGCACGGCGACCGGCACCGGCCTGAACACGCACCCCGAGTTCGCGCAGCGCGTGCGCACGCTGCTCGCCGACAGCTCGAAGCTGCCGATCGCCGCCCCGCTCGACCACTTCGAGGCGCAGGCCAACCGCGACGCGCTGGTCGAGGCCTCGGGCGCGCTCAAGGTCGTCGCCGCCTCCATGACGAAGATCGCGAACGACCTGCGCTGGATGGGCTCGGGGCCGCGTGCCGGCCTCGGCGAGCTGATCCTCCCGGAGCTCCAGAAGGGCTCCTCGATCATGCCGGGCAAGGTCAACCCCGTGATCTGCGAGGTCGTCACGCAGGTCTCCGCGCAGGTCATCGGCAACGACACCGCGATCACGATCGGCGGCATGTCCGGCGCCTTCGAGCTCAACGTCTACATCCCGCTGATGGCGCGCAACCTGCTGGAGTCGATCGCCCTGCAGGCGGCGGCGGCCCGTCTGCTCGCGCGCAAGTGCGTCGACGGCCTCGAGGCCGACATCGAGCGCAACGAGGAGCACGGCGAGGCCACGCTCGCGATGGCCACGGCCCTCAACCCGTACATCGGCTACGACAAGGCGAGCGCGATCGTGCGCGACGCCACCTCGAGCGGGCGCTCGCTGCGCGAGGTCGCGCGCGCCCACGGCGTCGACGAGTCGGTGCTCGACAAGGCGCTCGACCTGCGCGCGATCGCGCGCGGGAACAGCGGCGGCTGAGGCCGATCGCCTCCGGCGGCTCAGACCGCGACGAGGCACGCCCACCGGTCATCGGTGCCGCACGACCGTTGATCGCCGTCTTGCACGCGAGGCCTCGCAGACCCGCACCATGTGAGCCCGTGTACCACGTCGCCATCGACGCGCTCCTCGCGGTCGCGTTCTTCGGGCCGGTCTTCGCGTTCTGCCGGTCCGGCACACGGGGCGCGCTGCTCGTCGCGCTGCTTCCCGCAAGCGCCGTCACTCTTGCCGCCGTGGTCTCGCTCGGAACCGCGTGGGGTCAGCGAAGGCCGTACGGCGATTTGGAGTTCCCGCACGCGGTCGGCCTGTTCCTGTCGGCCGTGGTCGTGCTCGTCGGCGGTGTCCTCGGACTCGCGCTGGCCCGCGCCTGGGGGCGCGTGGAGCGACGGCGGCAACGCCGTCGCGAGGAGCGCGTCTGAGCCTGCTCGCTACCGCCCGTTCGACGACAGGTGCTGGTAGTCCCGCGGCCCGCTCCACCTGCCGCCCCAGCCCCAGCCCAGTCCGTCGAAGATGCGCGTCACCACGCCGCCGTCGCTGATCACTCCGGGGCGGTTGCGCACGCGCTCGCGGTCGAGATACGGCCGGGACCCGGCGTGGCTCGTCGTCCCGTTCGAGACAGAGGGGTTCTCGAGCGGATCGAGGTCGATCGCGAGGCCCAAGGCGTGCTGTGACCAGTGGGTCGAGCCGGTCG
>DASXXY010000082.1:0-2566 GCA_036502805.1 Gaiellales bacterium
GCCTTGTTCATGCTCGAGCGGCCCTCGACGCCCTTGTGCCGGGCCTCGGCGTAGAGCTGGTCGCGCGTCCGGCCCTTCTCGCGCTGCGTGCCCGAGCGCCGGCCGCCTCGCTCGCCCGAGGAGAGCGGATCCTCCGTCGACGTCTTCGAGGCGGTCTTCGACTCGCCGTGCCGCGCGCGCTCCTTGTTGACGGTGCGCGCCGCGATCTCCTCGGCCGCGCCCTCGGAGCGGCCCTCCTCCTTCAGGGAGTCCTTGATGTGCTCGTACTGACGGGCGCGCTTGGTGCCCTTCTTGACGCCGGCCGGGGGCATGGGAGACCTCCTCATGGGTGCGATTGCGGTCGGTCGTGCCCGCGTCGGTGCGCCGCAAAACCGGCTGCGCGAGCGACGGCTGCAGCGCGCTAGGCTCGGGTCGTGAGCATCGAGCAGAGGGCACAGGAGTTCAGGCGGCTGCACGAGGGCCCGGGCGCGTTCGTGATGCCGAACCCGTGGGACGTCGGCACGGCGCTCGTGCTCGCAGGACTCGGCTACGAGGCGCTCGCGACGACGAGCGGCGGCCTCGCGTTCCTGCTCGGCCACCGCGACGGCGAGGCCGCCGTGAGCCGCGAGCAGGCGATGGAGCACTCGGCGCTGATCGCCGGCGCGACCGACCTACCCGTCAACGGCGATCTCGAGAACGGCTTCGGGCACGACCCCGAGAGCGTCGCGGAGACGATCCGCGCCGCTGCCGCCGCCGGCCTCGTCGGCTGCTCGATCGAGGACTCGACGTCCGCCGAGGGCGACCCGATCTACCCGCTCGCGCACGCGGTGGAGCGCATCGCGGCCGCCGTCGAGGCGGCCGAGTCGCTGCCGTTCCCGTTCACGCTCACGGCCCGCGCCGAGAACTACCTGCACGGCCGTAGCGACCTCGACGACACGATCGCGCGCCTCCAGGCCTTCGACGAGGCCGGCGCGCACGTGCTCTACGCGCCCGGGCTGATGGACATCGACGACATCAGGACGGTCTGCACGTCGGTCTCGAAGCCCGTCAACGTGCTCGCCCTGGCCGGGTCGCCGAGCGTGGAGCTGCTCTCGGCCGCGGGCGTCAAGCGCATCAGCCTCGGCACCGGGCTGATCCGTACGGCACAGGGCGCATTCCTGCGCGCGGCGCGCGAGATCCACGAGCACGGCACGTTCGGGATCCTCGACGGGTCGGCGACGTCGCGCGAGATCAACCCGTTCATGCGCGACGCCTGAGAGCAGGGGCGCGGCGGTGAGCAGCGGCGAGCCCGAGCCGTCGGCGGACGACCTCGGCGCGCTGAGCACGGCCGCCCTGATCGCAGCCGCCGAGGAGCACGACGACGATCTCGGCGTCGACCGCTGGAAGTACGTCGGCGAGCTGCAGCGCCGCGGCGGGCAGGAGGTCTTCTCCGCTGCCGATGCGCTCACCCGGAGCGCCGCGATCCGCGAGCGCGTGCTCGGCACGAGCATCCTCGGGCAGATCGGCTACGCCGATCCCGCGAGCGAGCCGAACGCGTCGCTGCGACGGCGCGCCGTCGCGCGCCTCGCCGAGCTCACGCGCGTCGACGCGGCGACGGACGTCGTCTGGAGCGCGATCAACGGCCTCGGTCACCTGGGCGATCCGGGTGCGCTCGAGGCCGTGCTGGCCCACGCGGCGAGCCCCGTCGCGGAGCTGCGACAGGTCGTCGCCTCGGCCATGCCCGGAGCGACCGGCTGGGACGGGACGTTGTCGCCGCTGCCGGCGGAGCTGGCCGCGCGCGTCGTCGCGGCGCTGATCGCACTCTGTGACGACGAGGACGAGGAGGTGCGCGACTGGGCGCTCTTCGGCCTCGGCGTCCAGGGCGACCTCGACACCCCCGAGATCCGGGACGTCCTCGCCCGCCACCTCGACGATCCGGCCGACGACGCCCGCGACGAGGCCCTGCTCGGCCTCGCCCGCCGGCGGGATCCGCGAGCGTTCCCGAGCGTGCTGAGCGGCCTCACGCCCGAGACGGCCACGGCGCAGACGGTCGAGGCCGCGGCCCACCTGGGCGACGAGCGCCTGCTCCCTGGCCTGCTCGCGCTGGGCGAGGCCTGGCCGCGCGACGAGCCGCCGCTGCTCGCCGCACTGCGGACGTGCGACCCGGCCGAGCGGGCGCGCTGGGAGCTCTACGGCGCCGCGCTCTCCGCCGAGCTGGAAGGCAGGCTGCGGGAGCGGCTCGGCGAGCGGCCCTTCGGCGTGCAGGTCGCGCCCGTGCCGCTTGAGTACGCGCCGCAGCTGACAGCGGAGTGGACGGCGCCGGCCGGCGGCCCCGCGACGCTGTCGTACGACCTCGCGGCGCTCGTCGAGACGCGCCTCGGCGGCCAGCTCGCGAGCGCGGGGGACGTCTTCGCCCGCGACATCGCCGAGGCCGACCGCGCGGTCGGCTAGCGGGCTCGCGACAGCTCGACGAGATTGCCGTCGGGGTCGCGCACGTAGAGCGACTCGATCGCGCCGATCGCGCCCTCCCGCCCGACCGGCCCGAGCTCGATCGCGACTCCCGCCGTGGCGAGGGCGCGCGCGGCGTCCGCGAGCGAGCCCTCGATCA
>DASXXY010000083.1:0-1655 GCA_036502805.1 Gaiellales bacterium
ATCCTGAACCTGTCACTCGTGGGCGGCCTCGCCGCGCTCGTGATCGCGCTGCTCACCTACGTCTCGAACCGTTCGCAGCGCGAGGTGCGCCGGCAGTCCGCGCATCTCGCGCGCGAGCACGACATCGCGCTCCGGCTGCAGCGGAGCATGCTTCCGGCGAGCCTGCCCGACGTCGACGGCGTCGACCTCGCCTGCCGCTACCGCGCGGGCGTCGCGGGCGTCGAGGTCGGCGGCGACTGGTACGACGTGCTCGCCCGCGACGACGGCTTCGTGCACATGATCGTCGGCGACGTCGCCGGCCGCGGGATCGACGCCGCGACGCTGATGGGCCAGCTGCGGAGCGCGTTCCACGCCTACGCGTTCGACCACGGCTCGCCCGCCGAGGTGCTGCGACGCATGATCCGGCTCGTGCCGTCCGGCTCGATGGCCACGGCCGTCTGCATGACGCTCGACCCGTTCACCGGCGACCTGCGCTACGCGACCGCGGGCCACCCGCCGCCGCTCGCGATCGACGCGGCGACGCGCACGGTGCGGCTGCTCGACGTCGGCGGCGCGCCGCCGCTCGGCTACGTCGCGCCGGACATGCTCGTCGACGCGCGCGTCGTGCTGCCCGCCGGGACGACCGTGATCGCCTACACGGACGGCCTCGTCGAGCGCCGCACGGCCAGCATCGACGTCGGCATCGCCAGGCTCTCGGACGCGCTCGTGGCCGGCGCCGAGCTCGATGCCGATGCGCTCGCGGGTGCGGTGCTCGAGCAGGTCGGAGATGACTCGCCGGCCGAGGAGGACGACATCGCGCTGCTCGTGCTCGAGCTGCTCGAGGTCCCGGCGTGCTTCCGCGCCGAGATCCCCGCAGATCCGGCGGAGCTCGCGCCGCTGCGCCGGCGCCTGCGCCGCTGGCTCGCCCTGCGGCACGTGCCCGAGAGCCATCGCGAGGACGCCGTGCTCGCCATCACGGAGGCCTGCAGCAACAGCATCGAGCACGGCTACGAGAGCGCGGACGGCACGATCGCCGTCGTCGTGGCGCACGACGGCGGCCAGCTCGAGATCGTGATCCGCGATCGCGGGCACTGGCGCGCGCGCGGCGGGGACGACGAGGATTCGGACCGCGGCCGCGGCCTCTCGATCATGCGCAGCATCATGCGCGACACGGCCGTGGTGCACGACGACCACGGCACGGTCGTCACCATGCTGCAGTCCGTCGGCGCCTGACCGCTACTCCGGCCCGGCGAGGATCTGCGCGATCACGGGGCCCTTCGCCTCGGCGTAGTAGTTCATGTCGGGCCACGGCCGCCCTGCGAGCTCCCGTTTGACCTGCTCGTAGCGCGCGCGGGCGAGCGGGTCGGTGCGCAGCCGGTCGCGCAGCTCGAGGTAGGCCCGCCCCTCGGCGCTCCCGGTCGGCCAGACGTGCACGTGGACGTCGCGCGCGGGGGTCCGGAACATGCGATGGCGAGGCTCGTGCACCCGCAGCTCGTAGCCCGCCGCCGCGAGCGTCGGCACGAGCGCCTCGTCGCCGGGATCGCCGAGCTCGACCAGGATGTCGACGATCGGCTTCGCCGCGAGGCCGGGCACCGCCGTCGAGCCGATGTGCTCGACCGACAGCGCGCGGTCGCCGAGCGCGGCGCGGATGCGCGTGCGCTCACGCTCGAAGCGAC
>DASXXY010000084.1:0-6347 GCA_036502805.1 Gaiellales bacterium
CTCGCCGACGCGCTGCGGCTCTCGGGCGCGTTCGAGCGCTACCGGCGCGCGGGCGTGCGCACGCTCTTCGTGTGCAACG
This sequence comes from Gaiellales bacterium, assembly GCA_036502805.1. Classification (GTDB taxonomy): domain Bacteria; phylum Actinomycetota; class Thermoleophilia; order Gaiellales; family JALYLC01; genus JALYLC01. The sequence continues at coordinate 80 of DASXXY010000084.1, forward strand.
TCGACAACGTCGGCGCGACCCTCGACCCGGCGCTCGCCGGGCTGCACCGCGCGCTCGGCGGCGAGATCACCGCCGAGCTCGTGGCGAAGCGGCCGGGCGATGCCGGGGGCCTGCCCGTGCGCCGCGCCGACGGCTCGCTCGCGATCGCCGAGGCGTTCCGCGTCCCCGACGGGTTCCCCCACGACAGCTTCCCGCTCTTCAACACGAACACGCTCTGGATCGACGTCGCGGCGCTCGCCGCGCCCGCCGAGTACACCTGGTGCGTCGCGCGCAAGCGCGTCGACGAGCGCGAGGCGATCCAGTTCGAGCGGCTCGTCGGCGAGCTCACCTGGTGGCACCCGTCGCGCTACGTCCACGTCCCGCGCGAGGGCGCGGAGTCGCGCTTCGTGCCCGTCAAGGACACGGACGACCTGGCCGCCGCGCAGGAGCAGATCGCAGCGATCTGCCGCGAGCGGCTCGGGCTCGAGGTCTAGACCGGCCCGCCGCAGCGGCGCCCATCCCCGATCGGGCATCGGCGGGTGAGCGCGCCGTACGGAACCTGTTCGGATCGTGTGATCGGGCCTGACGCACGCCGGATCGTGCGCGATCATCCCGACTGTGATCAGCCTGCGAACCTCCCTCAGCCTCGCGCTCGCCGCCGTCTTCGCCGTGCCCGTCGCGGCCGGGGCCGCCGTGACCGCAACGACCGTCAGCTCGCCGGCGACCGACCCGTCGGTGCTCGTCTACACGGAGCCCGCAGGCACGACGCTCGTCGTCTCCGGGACCTCGAACGGCGGCGTCGACCGGCTCGACCTGCGCTGCGAGGGCGCCGCGGCCGCGGTCGTGAGCGACAACGTGCGCCCGACCGCCGCCGGGATCTGGACGATCACGCTCTCCGCCGCGGCCGTCAGCAAGCTGACGCCGCGCACGTGCTACCTGCACGCCGTGCCGCACGGCAACGCCGGCACGAACCGCACGGCCTTCGCCGGCAAGCGCGTGATGTTCCAGCGCTCGCGCGTGACGGCCGTCGTCGGCGGGCCCAACAACGGCGTGCCGTACGACTTCCGCTACTGGGAGCCACAGCTCGACGGACGCGCGATCTGGCAGTCGATCTCGAACTGCGGACTGGCCGGCGCCGCCACGGTGACGTCCGACTCGCTGCACTACTCCGGCTCGGTCTTCCCGTGCGCCGGCTTCGTCGCGCCCGACACCTCCGGCCGCGCCGGCGTGCTCGTCGACCACGTCAACACGTTCACGCCCTACGGCGCGGCGACGCTCTTCCCCGGATCGGCCACGGCGCTCGGCCTGCTCGCACTGCAGGTCTCGGTGAGCACCGATCCGAGCACGGGCAACGCGCTCATCCGCGAGACCGAGAACCTGCTGCGCTGCAGCCCCGACGCGAGCACGCTGCCGGCCACGGCCCAGTCCTGCTCCTCGTTCGTCCCCGCCGGCGTGCGCCTCGACCGCCAGATCATCCAGCAGGGCGACGGGCGCCAGGCGCTCGTCACCGACACCTGGTCGGCGACCGACGGCAAGCACCACGAGGTCGACGTGTTCTACGAGCACCGCCTCGGCGGCACCGCGCCGGTCGTCTCGTTCCCGTGGGCCGGCGGCTTCACGGCCTACCCGGCGGGCTACACGCAGAAGCCGCCCGCGACGGCGCCCTTCACGATCTTCACGCGCACGTCGGCCTCGGCCGCCGACGGCGACGCCGGCAACGCGCAGGGCGCGATCACGCTGCAGGACCGCCCGACGACGCTGCGCTTCCGTTCGAGCACGGCGCTCTGGACGCAGTACGTCCGCACGGTCACCCCCGAGACGCCGACGCACATCTCGTTCGGCTTCTCGTGGGCGACGGCGCAGACCGACCTCGCGACGCTGATCGGCCAGGCCGAGCGCGCGCTCGGGCCGACGCACTGCCTCGTGCCGAACGTCGTCGGCAAGACGGTCGCCGACGCCAAGCGGCTCATGCTCGCCGGGCACTGCAAGGTCGGCACGGTCAAGTCCGCCGCCTCGCGCAAGCAGCAGAAGGGCCGCGTGATCCAGCAGGGCCGCCGTCCCGCGACGACCCTCACCGGCGGCAGCGCGGTCGCGCTGCTCGTCAGCTCGCGCTACGTCAAGGCGAAGTAGCAGGCGCGCTCGTCGGCCTTGCGCTGCGCTGGAACCCTCGGCTGCAGTAACCGAGTTGGGGTCTGTGCGATGCCGGGCGACGCGATCGCACCCGAGCGGCGGCGCATGGCCGCCGCCCAGCGCTGCTGCGGCGCGCGGGGCAGAGCCATGAGCACGCACGAAAGCCGGCGCCCAGGATCAAGGGCTCTGACCCCTGAGCCCAGGCCGACGACCCGCGGCACGCAGGGGCGACGCCGCAGGTGGCGGGGAATCGCCGCAAGCGAACCCGAACGACAGAGTCTCGCCCGAGTCCAGGCTCGGACTCCGCTCGTCCAGGCACCGCCTGCAGCCGCCCGCGCGCTACTCCGTGGAGTAGGCGGGCTGCAGCTTCACGCCGCGGGCCCTCGCCACGCACTGGTTGGCGGCGATCGCCGCCTCGCCGAGGCCGATCGTGATGAGCGTGATCTTGCCCTCGTAGTGCGCGACGTCGCCGGCTGCGAAGACGTTCGGGAGCGCGGTCTCGAACGACGTCGGGTCGACGCGCACCTGCTTCTTGCCGACGACCTCGAGGCCCCAGCTCGCGATCGGGCCGAGGTGCGAGACGAAGCCGAGCTGGAGGATCAGCGCGTCGCACTCGACCTCGACGGACTCGCCGCTCGCGGTGTCCTCGATCGTGACGCGCTCGAGCACGTCGGTGCCGTGCAGCGCGCGCACCTCGCAGGGCGTGTGCAGCACCGCGGCGCCGTCCTCGACGAGGCCGCGCACGGCGGTCTGGGACGACTCGAGCCCGCGGAAGCGGTCGCGCCGGTGGACGACGCGGATGGGCCCCGTGGCCGTGTCCTGCAGGTTGATCGTCCAGTCCAGCGCGGAGTCGCCGCCGCCCACGATCACGCAGCGCTTGCCGGCGAAGTCGGCCTTGCGCTTGACGAAGTAGTGGAGGCCGCGCCCGCGCCACTCCTCGAGGCCCTCGATCGGCAGCGTGCGCGGCTCGAAGGCGCCGTGGCCCGCCGTGATGATGATCGTGCGCGTGAGGTAGGGGCCGCCCTTGCCGGTCGTGATCGACCACAGGTCCTCGCCGTCGACCGCGATGCGCTCGAGCGTCTCGACGGCCTCGCCGAGCAGCGCCTCCGCGCCGTACTGGAGACCCTGCTCGACCATGCGGTCGACGTACTCCTGCCCGTTGATCTTCGGGAAGCCCGCGATGTCGAAGATGTGCTTCTCGGGATAGACCGCCGCGACCTGGCCGCCGAGCTGCTCGAGGCTCTCGATGATGCGGCAGCTCGCCTCCCGGTGGCCGGCGTAGTACGCGGCTGCGAGGCCCGCGGGCCCGGCGCCGATGATCGTGACGTCGACCACGGGATGCTCACTCATCGCGGGCAGGCTAGTGGATTGCGCCGCCCCCACCCGCCCGTACCGGTCGCGCGGCGAGTGCGGGCATCATGTGTGGACGGTCCGACGCGAGGAGCGCACGGCTGCACATCCCGGAACCACTCATCATCGCGATCGCGGTGCTCCTCGTGGGGTCGATCGCAGCGAGTTTCGTGGATCGCCTCGGAGCGCCGACGCTGCTCGTCTTCCTCGGGCTCGGCATCCTGCTCGGCGAGGACGGCCCCGGCGGCATCCACTTCGACGACGCCACCCTCGCGCGCGACGCGGGCACCGTCGCGCTCATGATCATCCTCATCGAGGGCGGCCTGCTCGCCGAGCGCGCGGAGGTGCGCAGGGCGCTCGCGCCGGCCGGTCTGCTGGCGACGCTCGGCGTGCTCGTGACGGCCGGGATCGTGGCGCTCGCGGCGCACGGCGTCGCCGACCTCGGCTGGACGGCGTCGCTGCTGCTCGGCGCGGCCGTCTCGTCCACCGACGCCGCGGCGGTCTTCGCGTCGCTGCGCGGCACCGACGTGCGGCGCAGGCTGTCGTCCATCCTCGAGGCCGAGAGCGGGCTCAACGACCCCTTCGCGGCGCTGCTCGTGATCGGGCTCGTGCAGTGGAGCACGACGAGTCACTTCGGCGTCGCCGACGGGCTGCTGCTGCTCGTCGAGCAGGCCGGGATCGGCATCGCCGGCGGCCTCGCGGTGGGCGTGATCGGCGTCTGGCTGCTGCGCCGCCTGCCGCTGCCCTCGGCGGGCCTCGCGCCCGTGATCACCGTCGCGGTCGCGCTCGCGGGCGCCGTCGGCGTCTCGGCCCTGAACGGCTCGGGCCTGCTCGCGGCCTACCTCATCGGACTGATCATCGGCGACGCGCGGATCCCGCACTCGGCCGTCGTGCGCGGCTTCCTGCAGGGCGCCGCGTGGCTTGCGCAGCTCGGGCTGTTCGTTCTCCTCGGCCTGCTCGTGACGCCCTCGCGCATGCTCGACGAGGGCCCGGCGCCGATCCTCGTCGCCGTCGCGCTCGTGCTCGTCGCGCGGCCCGTCGCCGTCTTCCTCTGCACGGCGGTCTTCGGGCTCTCGCTGCGCGAGCAGGGCTTCCTGGCCTGGGCCGGGCTGCGCGGTGGCGTGCCGATCGTGCTCGCGACGTTCCCCATCGCGGCGGGCGTGCCCGGCGGCCAGCGCGTCTTCGACGCCGTCTTCTTCGTCGTCGTGCTGTCGGTCGCGGCCCAGGGGCTGACGATGCGCTGGGCCGCGCGCAGGCTCGATCTGATCGAGGAGCACCCGGTGCCGCGGCTCGCGTCGCTCGACTCGGCCACGCTCTCGACGCTGCACTCCGAGCTCGTCGAGCTGCGCGCGGACAGCCTCGGGCTGCGCACCGGGACGCTCGTGCGCGACGCCGAGCTCCCCGGCGCCGCGATCATCGTCGCGATCCGGCGCGGCGACCAGACCGTGCGGCCACGCGGGTCGAGCGCACTCGCCACGGGCGATCACCTCTACCTGCTCGTGGCGCGCGAGCGGCTGCGCGACCTGCAGGCCGCGCTCGACCAGGCCGAGGATCTGCCGGACGCGCCGCACTCGGGCGTCCACGCGCATCACTCGGGCTGAGCGGCGAGTGGCATGCTTGGCGGCATCCGCGCGAGGATCACCCGCAGCAACCCCGCGCAGCTGCATGCGACGCCCGGCTACCACCACGTCACGATCGTGGAGCCCGGGCGGATGGCCTACCTCGCCGGCCAGTGCCCGCTCGGGCCGTCGGGCGAGCTCGTCGGCACGGGCGACCTCGACGCGCAGATCGACCAGGTCGTCGCGAACGCCCTCGTCGCGCTCGCCGCCGCCGGCGCGCGACCCGAGGACGTCGTGCGCTCGGTCATCGACGTCGTCGGCGACGAGACGGCCGTCCTCGGTCAGGCCTGGGCCCGGCTCAACGACTCCGCTCTGGCTCCGGCCTTCACGAGCGCCAGCACCCTGCTCGGGGTGACCCGGCTCGGCTTCGGCGGTCAGCTCGTCGAGCTGGATCTCACCGCGGCGCCGCCCGGCTAGCGCCGCGCGCCGCTCAGACCGAGCAGGTGCCGCAGCCGCCGGCGCCGGTGGGGACGTCCTCCCCGCCCTCCGCCTTGAAGCTGGAGCCGCAGCCGCAGGATGCGACGGCGTTCGGGTTGTTGACCGTGAAGCCCTGACCCATGAGCCCGTCGACGAAGTCGACTTCGGCGCCGCTCAGGTACGGCAGGCTGAAACGGTCGACGACGATCTTGACGCCGTGCTGGTCGACGACCTCGTCGCCCGGCTGGGGCTCGCCGTCGAAGCCGAGCGCGTACTGCATGCCGGAGCAGCCGCCGCCCTGCACGGCCACCCGCAGCGCGAGCGCCTCGGGATCCTCGCTCATGAGCGCCAGCACATGCTCTGCGGCGCGTTCGGTGAGCGTGACCATGTTCGCATCGTACCACTCGCGCGCGTTCGGGAGAACGAGACTTTGTGACATGTGTACGAAACCCCGCGAAGCCGCATCCTAAAGCGGAATCGCGGCGCTCGCGGCCTCCCGGCCGGCGGGAGCTTGTGTGCTATCGTCGCAGCGTGCTGGGCCATTGGGCGGCCATCCTCGTCTTCATGGGTTTCTCGGCCATGATCGCCGGGACGCTGCTTGGCGCATCCGTCTTCCTGGGCAAGGGCGGCCGGCAGCGCGGCGGGGCCAAGAGCAGGCCCTTCGAGTCGGGCGTCTCGACCGGCGCCTACGAGCCCTCGCGCTTCTCGATCTCCTACTACCTCACGGCGATGCTGTTCATCGTCTTCGACATCGAGATCGTCTTCCTCTACCC
>DASXXY010000085.1:0-2258 GCA_036502805.1 Gaiellales bacterium
AGGCCTCCGAGAGGTGCAGGTCGTCCTTGAACGTCGGCACGAGCGGCACGAGCGCGGACCACGAGAGCTCGCCGACCGCGACGATCGCGTACACGAGCAGGATGCCGGCCGGAAGTGTTCCCCGTAGACGCTGCATGCTCATCCGTGCAGCTCGACCGGTTCGACCGCGCCGGACAGCCGCGCGCGCCGCATCGCCCGGGCCGCGGCGAGCGCGTGCGAGCTCTCGCGGGCGCCGGGGAGCGCAGGGTGGCGGGTTCCGGCGATCGCGCGTGCGAACGCGTCCGCCTGCACCGCGAGCGCGTCGCCCAGCACGTCGTCGCACGTGACCTCGACCGGCACGAGCCCATCGTCGCCGCCGCGCACGAGCGAGCCGCTGCCGACGGCGCTGAGCAGGAGCGCGCCGCGGCCGCCGACGATCTCCGTGCGCACGTCGTCGCCGTAGCGCACGCTGCGTGCGAGGTCGATGATCGCCGGGTCGCCCGCGCTCGTGATCGCGAGCGCGGCGAGCGCCTCGACGTCGCCGACCGCCTCGATCGCCGGATCGCCACGGGTTCCCGTGGCCGAGACGCGGGCGATCTGCGAGCCGAGCAGCCAGGCCGCGAGGTCGAGCTCGTGCACGCCGCAGTCGATCTCGATGCCGCCGCTGACCGCCGGGTCGCAGAACGCGGGGGGCGGCGGCTCGGAGTCCCACTGGGCGGCGCGCAGCATGCGCGGCTCGCCGATCGCGCCCTCGGCGATCAGCCGCGCGGCCTCGCGGTACGGCCAGGCGAAGCGCCGCCAGAAGCCGACCTGCAGGACGCGGCCGAGATCCTCGGCGAGCCGGCCGAGCGCGATGTCCCGGACCGGGTCGAGCGTCAGCGGCTTCTCGCACAGCACGTGCTTGCCGGCGACGAGCGCGCGCTCGACGAGCGCATCGTGCAGGTTCGTCGGCGCGGCGATCAACACGGCGTCGATCGCGTGGTCGGCGAGCAGCTCGTTCACGTCCGAGAACACGCGGGCGCCCGCCGGCGCCGCAGCCTGCTCGGCCGCGGCGCGCACCGGGTCGCAGACGGCCGCGAGGCGCGTCTCACCGCTCCGCCCGAGGGCGCGGGCGTGCGTCCGGCCCATGCGGCCGGCGCCGATCAGCGCGAGCTGCAGCATCCGCTCTAGTCGACCGTCAGCACGAGCTTGCCCGCGACCGTGCGGTCGAGCAGGGCCGTGATCGCATCCGCGGCGTCGCGCCACGAGCGCACGCCGTCGATCGAGCAGTCGAGCCGCCCGGCCGCGACGAGCCCGGCGAGCCGGCCGAGGTCGGCCGAGCAGCCGCCGCGGCGGTCGACGTGGTCGAAGATGAAGAGTCCCACGAGCCGGGCGTCGGTGGCGCGGCCGAACAGCGCGCGCGCCGGGTACGACACCGGATCGGGCGCGCTCGAGGCGAACGAGACGACGGTGCCGCCGATCGCGACGCGCTGGATCGCAGCGCCGAGCGACTCGCCGCCGACGCCCTCGATGATCCCGTGGAAGACCTCGCCCGTGGGCTCGAGGTCGTGGATGACCTCGTCGGCGCCGAGCTCGCGCAGGCCCTCGGCCCGCTGCGCGTTCCGCGAGACGCCCGTGACGTGGGCGCCGGCGAGGTGCGCGAGCTGCACGGCGAAGCGGCCGACGCCGCCGCTCGCGCCGGTCACGAGCACGCGGCGCCCGACGACCGACCCGATCGTGTCGATCGCGCTCAGCGCGGTCAGCCCGGCGACCGGCAGCGTCGCGGCCTGCTCGTCGCTGACGCCGTCGGGAACCGCGGCGAGGTTGCGGGTCTGGACGGCGGCGAGCTCCGCCCAGGCACCGGCGCGCAGCACCCCGACGACGCGCGCCCCTGCCTGCGGGCCGGAGCCGTCCGACGCGGCGCGCTCGACGACGCCCGCGACGTCCCAGCCCGTCGGCTCGCCGTCCTGCTTCGCGGCGAGGTTCCGCGACTCGCCCCGGTTCAGCGAGATCGCGCGCACCCGGACGAGCGCCTCGTCGTGCTGCGGTTCGGGATCCGCGACCTCGCGGAGATCGACGTTCGAGGGCGCGCCGGGCGCTGCGGTGAGTGCGAGCATGCCCGCTACGGTAGCCGCAGCCCCTTGCCGCCGACGGGATGCAGCTGCCGCGCCTCGGGCGGCCCTGCGAGCAGCGGCAGGGCGCGCTCGATCAGCGCCCGCGTCGCGGGATCCTCGAGCGAGGCACGGTGCGCGTCCTCGTCGCTCCAGGCCTCGCTGACCCAGACGACGTCGGGCTCGTCG
>DASXXY010000086.1:0-3621 GCA_036502805.1 Gaiellales bacterium
CGGCAAGGACGGCGTGGTCGACGAGCTGTACGCCGGCGTGCTCGGGCGCGGCGATACGCGCCCGGTCGGGCCGGACACCCGCTTCGCGCTCGCCTCGCTGACGAAGCCGCTCGTCGCGGCCGCCTGCATGTGCGCGGTCGAGGAGGAGCTCGTCGAGCTCGATCGCGAGCTGCGCGACGGGTTCGCGTTGCGCCACCTGCTCTCGCACTGCTCGGGGCTCGCGGCCGAGGCGGCGCCGGGCGCGGCCCCGCTCGATCCCCCTGGCACCTACCGCCGCTACGCGAACGCCGGCTACGCGCTCGCGGCGCAGATGGTCGAGGACGCGGCCGAGATGCCGTTCCGGACGTACCTCGAGCGCGCCCTGCTCGAGCCGCTCGCGCTCGACGCCTCGCTCGGCAGCGCGCCGGCCGACGCAGAGCGCACCGCCACGGTGCGCGAGCCCGGCCGCTGGCGCGACGGGGGCGACCTGTTCAACGGGGAGGCCTTCCGCGCGGCGGGGCCGCCCGAGAGCGGTGGGTTCGCGACGGCGCGCGCGTACGGGCGCTTCCTCTCGTTCCTGCTCGCCGGCGGCCGCTCGCCGGTCGGGCCGCTGCTCGCTCCGGCGACGGTCGGCGAGATGCTCGAGACGCAGTTCGGCGAGCTGCCCGGCGAGGTCGCGGGCGTCGCGGCCTGGAAGGCGTGCGGCTGGGGGCTCGGGCTCGACGTGCGCGGCACGCGCACCCCGCACTGGACGGGTGACGCGCTGAGCCCGACGGCGAACACCCACTTCGGCAGCGCCGGCACGCTCGCGTGGATCGACCGGGAGCGCGGCATCGGGCTCGTCGCGCTCGCGAACCGCGGCTCCTACTCGGGCTGGTGGGCGCGTCCGGGCGGCTGGGCCGACCTCACGCGCGCCGTGCTCACCGACCGGCTCTGAGCTTCGCGGGCGACGCGTCGACGACCTCGAAGTCGGCGCCGGTCAGCGTGCCGAGCGCGTGCAGGTCGTCATCGTCGAAGTGCGGGTCGCTCGCGCCCGAGATGTACCAGGGCGAGCCGTTGTCGGCGAGGATCATCCCGTACGTCTTGAGCGCCTGCAGGATCACGCGCGACTGCTTGCCGAAGTGCGAGATGTCGACCGAGGCCTTCAGCCGCACGCGCAGCCCCATCGGCGGCAGGTCCGAGCCGCCGTCGCCCGCGTCGTGGCGCGCCGGCCAGATGTGGCGCGCCGCCGTGCGCGAGGCGGTGAAGCGCAGCGCGTGGTCGATCGCGCCGGCCGCGACCTCGTCGTAGCGCACGAGGCCGGGCAGGATCGGCAACCCGGCCGCATCCGCGCTCGTCCAGCCGTTCGGGCGCAGGTGGTTCGACCTCAGGTTCCAGATCGCGCCCGAGCCGGCGTGCCAGGTCGAGCCGCTGCGCGTGGCGTCGTACAGCTCGTACAACGTGCAGCTGTCGCGGTCGACGAGCAGCACGTGCCGGTCGCCGCCGCTCTCGATCCGGGGGTGCGCCGGCAGCGGGTACGGCCCCTTGTCCGACTCGTCCGCGTAGTCGAAGCGCACGCGCACCTTCTTCGTGGCGTGGCCGACCACCGTGTACGGGATGCCGTAGCCCGCGTACGAGCCGAAGTCCGGGTGCACGGGCGCGTCGAGCCCGATCGCCGCGACCATCGCCTGCGAGTCGGCCGCGACGGGCAGCCGGTCGACACGCTCGTTCCACGGGTTGTTCGCCGGGAAGATCGCGCACGAGCGGGCGCCGGGCAGCGTCGGCGGCGCGGCGGCCTGGCTCGACGGGACGGCGGCGACGAGCAGCAGCAGGGGAAGTGCCAGCGATCGCATGTCTCTCACTCTACGATCCCTCGCATGTCCTCGAATCGCTTCGCGACGCTGCTCAACGAGCAGATCGCCCACGAGTTCTCCGCCTCGCAGCAGTACATCGCGATCGCGGCCTACTACGACGGCGACGCCCTGCCGCAGCTCGCAGCGCACTTCTACCGCCAGGCGGTCGAGGAGCGGAACCACGCGATGATGATCGTCCAGTACCTGATGGATGCAGATCTGCCGGTCACGATCCCGGGCATCGACGGCGTGCGCAACGAGTTCGCGAACATCGCCGAGCCGGTCGCGCTGGCGCTCGACCAGGAGCGCCGCGTCTCGGCCCAGATCGCCGCGCTGACCGGCGTGGCGCGCGAGCAGGGCGACTTCATGGGCGAGCAGTTCATGCAGTGGTTCCTGAAGGAGCAGGTCGAGGAGGTCTCGAGCATGTCGACGCTCCTGCGCGTCGTCGAGCGCGCCGGGACGAACGCGCTGCAGGTCGAGGAGTACCTCGTGCGCGAGAACGCTGCCGAGGGCGACGACCCGACGGCACCGCGCGCCGCGGGCGGCGCGCTCTGAACGAGCCGCCTGCGTTCAGCTTCTGCCCGCGCTGCGGCTCCGAGTACCCGGGGCCGCCGGACGGGGTGCGGCAGGAGTGCGCCGTGTGTGGCCAGACGACCTACCTGGCGGCCAAGCCGGCGGCCTGCGGCGTGCTGCTCGACACGGACGGGCGCGTCCTGCTCGGGCGCCGGGCGCGCGATCCGGGCGCGGGCCTGCTGGACGTGCTCGGCGGCTTCATGGAGCCCGGCGAGACGCCCGAGGAGGCGATCGCCAGGGAGCTGCTCGAGGAGACGGGGCTCGAGTGCACGGTGGGCCGCTACCTCGGCGGGTTCACGGACGTCTACGGGGACGGCGGCGACCACACCCTCAACCTCGCCTACGAGTGCCGGTTCGAGCGCGGCACCCCGCAGCCCGCGGACGACGTGTCCGAGCTCCTCTGGTTCGCGCCATCCGAGCTGCCACCGCCCGAGCAGTTCGCGTTCCCGAGCAGCGTCGCGATCCTCGGCGCGTGGCTCGCGGCGCTCGGCTGAGCGCTAGCCGCGCGGCAGCAGCACTGCGCGGCGCATCTTCACGACGACCTTGCCCGGCCCGGTCAGCGAGAGCAGCACGACGATCGTGCCGCGGTGCAGGGCGGCCTTCGGCACGAGCAGCTTCACGGTGTGGGCGCCGCGCTTCATCTTCGCCTGCAGCTTGCGGCTGCCGGGCACGCCTGCGAGCGAGACCTTGAGCGTGCCGGCGTTCGCGAGCCGCAGGCGCAGCTTGATCGTGTTCTTGTGCAGCAGCGACGTGTCGCGGATGAAGACGGGCGGCGCCTGCACGATCACGCGCACCGTGCTGACCGGCCCCTGGCCGATCCGGGCCCGCACGGTGTAGGTCTTCGAGGCGGTGAACAGGTGCGAGACGGAGGCGCCCGTGTCGGTCGTCCCGTCGTCGAAGTCCCACGTGATCGCATCCGCGATCGCGGTCTCGCTGACCGGCCGCGCGGTCAGCTGGATCGGCCGGTCGGTGCGCGTCGAGAGCACGTCCTTCGTCGTGATGTCGACGCCGATCGGCTGCGCGGGGAGGATCGTGATCGGCACGGTCGTCGGGGCGGAGCTGAGCTCGCCGTCGCTCGCGGTCAGGATCACCGAGGCCTGCCCGGTGAAGCCCAGCGTCGGCGTGAAGGCGAGCGTCGCGCCTGCGCCCGTGATCGTCCCGTTCTTCGGGCCTGCCGCGCTGAAGGTGAGCGGGTCGTTGTTCGCGTCGCTGCCGCAGCCGGTCGCCGCGAACACGA